>JANOKE010000965.1:0-21238 GCA_031419135.1 Gemmatimonadaceae bacterium | reverse complement strand
CGATCTCACGAAAGCCCGACACACTCGCCAATGCGCCGTCCGACAGCAGCAGCACCAGTCGCAGGCGCGTTTGCGGGCGTAGCGCCTTCAGCGACGCCGCCTCGAAGCATTGAATAAACACCGGTGCGTCGCGACCATCGAGTTGGCGCGCCTTGAGACCGTCCAGCAATCGCTGTTCCAACGGCAACCGAATCGATGTGAAGTACGTCGGATGCTTGAGCTCGGGATACACACCAACCACGCGCCCCCGGCGACGTCCCGCACTGTCGGCCAGCGCCAGCACTTCGTCAAAGGTCGGAATCGCGAATTGTCCGTCAAACGCGTGTGAACGAAACGACAACCGCTCGCGCGCCCGCAACGTACGTAACTCGGCGAGGGTGAAGTCCTCGGTGAACCAGCCGCGTACGCTGTCTCCGTCGATCACCTTCCGCGTCCGGCGCGCCGGGAACTTGTCGGCCACGTCGGTCGTGCCACCGATTTCGTTTTCGTGTCGGGCCACCAACACGCCGTCCTTGGTCGACACCAGATCGGGTTCGATGTAGTCCGCCCCCATGTGAATCGCGAGCGCGTACCCCTGGAGTGTGTGCTCAGGCCGGTGACCACTGGCGCCGCGGTGGGCGATGATGATTGGAGAAGGCGCGTTCACAGGCGCTGCCGGCAACGGAAGCCCGGCGTGACACCCAGCACCGGACACCAGGAACAGGAAACCCCAGGCGATACGGTTTGCGGAGCCTGGATTGCGGGAGGGTGTCATGACGGGATAAGCTATCGCGAGCGCCGAGACCTCGTGCCCCTCTACAGATAGCCAACCCGGATCGTGATGCTGCCACGCGCCACGGAGGAACTGATCGACGCGATTCGCGCGCGGGATGCACAGACGGTGGCATCGCTGCTCGACGCGGAGCCCGCGCTGCGCGCGCGCGGTGGCGTTGGCGGCGAGACGCTGGTGCTCTACGCATGCTACGCAGGCGCAAGCGAACTGGCGCCCCTCTTGCGCGGCGATCGCCCGTACGACGCCTGCGAAGCGGCGGCGCTCGGCGATCTCAAGGCGCTCAACGAGGCCCTCGATCGCGATGCCGATCTCATTTCACGACGCAGCAGTGATGGCTGGACACCGCTCCACCTGGCGGGTTTTTTCGGACGCGACGACTGCGCGGCTTACCTGATCGATAACGGCGCGCCACTGGATGCGTTGGCCACCAACGCCATCCGCAACACCCCCTTGCACGCGGCCTTGGCCGGAGCCGCCAATCCCACGCTGGTGCGCCGGCTCGTTTTCGCCGGTGCCGACGTGGAAGCACGGGGCGAGAATGCCATTCAGCCGCTGCATTTGGCGGCGGCGCGCGGCGATCAGGCGCTGTGCGAGTTGTTGATATCGCGCGGTGCAGACCCGCACGCCATCATGGAAGATGGAACAACGCCGGCGAAGCTCGCCAAGGCCAAGGGATTTATCACGCTGGCGGATATGTTGAGCGCGCGAACCGTCGGCTAGCCCTCGGCAGCCCGCTACAGCACGAGTACGTGCCTCGCAGTGGCGCCTATGACGGTTTCGAGAACAAGCGACCGGTCGAAGGTGACGAGAAAGCCGTTGTTCTTCACCGAGAGCGCCAGAAGATATATGTCCGTCAATTGACGCGGGCCGTGAATGCGCGTTGGGTCGATCAGCAGCGCGTCGAGCAAACTTACACTGTCGGGCCAGAATTGATGAACGCGCTCCGAGGTCGCCGCGTGCAAGCGCTCCGAAATCGTCTGCACCGGGTGGGCGTTCGGATAGCCGGGATGAGACATGATACGAAGCAGCCATTCTGCGTGATGGGGCATGTGGCCCACCCTTTGCTTGCCTGCTTACTGAACCAGGCGAGCGCCGTGCGATGCGACGTGTGATCGGCATCGAAGAGCGCCGAGGATGCGCAATTCGGAACACGGCGGGATGGTCTGATGCAACGAGGGCCGCCCTTTCGGCCGGCCCTCGTCATGACTGCTACTTCCGTGCTCCCGGCAAGGGTCTGTCGTCGTCCTCAAGCCCGAAGCCGAATCCACCGCCACCATCACCGCCACTCACGCGCTCCACACGCAGCACGCGCGACATCGTGGTACCGCCAGCAACAATCGTGATGCGATAGTCGCCAGTTCCCATCAAGGCGTTTGCACCACCGCCACCGCCGCGACCGCCGCGGCCCCCGCCACCACCACCGTTGAAGCCCATACCAAGGGCGGCCATGTCCTCACCCAATGCCGCGGCCAACGGACCAAGCAGCGCCATCAGGCCCGCAGCGCCGCCAGCCGCTGGATCAGCACCGGCGCCCGGGGCTGCACCGCGACCGCCCGCACCACCACGACCACCGCCGGCCGCCGCGAAACTTGGTGTGGCGAGCGATTCACCCGCACGCTCCTGGAACCCGCCGCCACCGGCCCCACCACGACCACCGCCACCGCCACCACCGCCAAGCATCGCCTGGAACGCGGCAGGCGGTTCACCCGTCTGGGCCGACGTACGAATCATTGCCATCATCGGCGCAGGGATCGTTGCGGTTTTCTCCAGAGAGTCGAGCACTCGTGTGATGCGCTGCGACGTCTTCACGCTGTCCCGCAGTTGCGCCGGCGAGAGCGCAATCACGGCGGCCGTCCCACGCGCCTGACCGCGGAAGTCCCATACCAGGTTGTGTAACCCCGGCTGTCCGGGACCCGTGAGCGTACGCAACGTATCACCGGCCGCATTCTGAATGACAATGCGCGCCTGTCCACTCGTCGCTTCGGTCAACCGATACCAGAGCGATGCCCCGTACTGTGGACTCGGCGCCTGAAACGTTCCCTGTCCCACATTGCCGCCGTTGATTGTCGACTCGCCCCACTGGAATGCTGTGCGCGGTGCAAACAGCATGGCCTTGGCCGCCAGTGTGGTTGGCGTGAGCTGCTGCAGTGGCGTGATATCCGCAATCCAGATGGAGCGTCCGTGTGTGCCGGCAATCAACTCGCCGTCCCGCGGATGAATGAGCAGATCGTGCACCGGTGTGGTTGGCAATCCGCTCATGAAACGCTGCCACGACTGTCCGCGATCGATCGAGACATATGCGCCAACGTCGGTACCCACGAACAGCAGGTTGCGATTCTTCGTGTCCTCGCGGACCACGTGTACGAAGTCGGTCTGGCCTGTTGGCAGGTTGTTCACAATCGACGTGAACGACTGTCCGAAGTTCGTGGTGGCGAATACATATGGATTGAAATCGTCGCGACGATGATTGTCGAATGTGACGTAGAACGTGGCGCTGTCAAAATGCGACGGTTCAATGCGCGACACGTACGAACCGGCCGGCACGCCGGCAAACTTTGCCGTCACTTCTTCCCACGCCGCGCCATCGTTCTTCGTGATCCACACGCGTCCGTCGTCGGTACCGGCATACAGCAAGCCCGGACGCATCGGTGATTCGTTGAGCGATACCACCGTGCCGAATGTTTCCGCGCCGGTCACGTCGGGCGTGATGCCGCCCGTCGTGCGCAATGCCACGTGCAACTTTGCCGAATCCGCATACGAAAGCTCCGGCGAAATGGGAAACATCTCGTCGCCGTATTTCACACTCTTGAGCACGCGATTCGCGCCAAAATACAGTGTGGCCGAGTTGTGCCGGGAAATGATGTACGGCGTGTTCCAGTTCCAGCGCAGCGCATACCCCACCGAGTCGGCGCGCTGACGGGCGCGGAATGTCGCCATCTGCTTCTTCTGCGCCGTCGTAGCGGGCTTGGTGGTATCCGGCCAAGCCGCGAAGATGGAATCGTTCCACTGCAGATAGCCACCATCGCGCCATGTGGGCTTGCGCAACCCCGTGCGTTCACCGGTCGCGAAGTTCAGGCGTCCCATGTTGCCGCCCTGCGACGTGGAATAGATGATGTCCGGGTTGGTCTGATCCTGCTGCGACACAAACCCGTCACCACCACCCACGTTGTGCCACATCGCGTTGGTGATGGCACCCTGCTTGCGCCGACTCGGGCCGCACCACGAGCCGTTGTCCTGCAACCCACCGCACACGCGATACGGCACCGCCATGTCGGCCGAAATGTTGTAGAACTGGCCAAGCGCAATGGAGTTCGGGAACAGCCAGTTGCCGCCACGGTCGTTCGATACGCCGACACCACCATCGTTGCCGACAATGATGCGCTGCGAATCATTGGGATCGATCCACATCGCGTGATGATCCACGTGAATGCCTTCCGTGGTGTTGCCCGCCGTCTTGCCACCGTCGCTGGAATACTTGACCGGCGTGGACGACCAGTACACGCGATTCGGATCTCTGGGGTCGACCCGGACCTGGTTGTAGTAGAACGGGCGTGTATTCTCGGGGTTCATGTACGCCCAGGTCCTGCCACCGTCTTCCGAACGATACAGCCCACTGGGACGACGCGCCGGTGCCACCTTTGCATCCTTCTTTGCATTGGGTGCGGTATCGGCTTCCACCATCGTATACATGACGTCCGGATTGGATCGCGCAATCGCAATGTCGATGCGACCCTTCATCGTTGCCGGAAAGCCACCGCCCTTTACTTCAGTCCACGTGTCGCCTCCATCGGTGCTCTTCCACAGCGCCGAACCCGGACCACCCGAGTTCAGGAAGTACGGACCGCGCACACGCTGATAGCTCGACGCGAACAGCACGCTGGGATTGCGCGGATCGAGTTGCACGTCCACGAATCCGGTCTTGTCGTCGATGAACTTCTTCAGCACCCACGTCTTGCCACCATCGGTGGACTTGTAGAGGCCGCGCTCGTTGTTGGGACCCCACGCGTGACCAAGCGCGGCCAGCCACACCGTGTTGGGATCGGTGGGATGCACCTGAATGCGCGCAATTGCACGCGTTTCCGCCAATCCCATAAACGCCCAGCTTCGTCCACCGTCGGTGCTCTTGTACACGCCGCCGCCGGGAGAGATGGAGTTACGCGAGTTTGGTTCGCCGGTGCCCCAGTAAATGACATTCGTGTCCGATGGCGCGATGGCCAGGTCACCACCCGACGACACGCGCGCAGTATCCATCACGGCCTTGAACGTGACACCGTTGTTGCTGGTCTTGAACAGGCCGCCACCGGCCGATGAGACGTAAAACGTTTTTGACGGCGACGGAATGCCCTCAATGTCGACAATGCGGCCCATCATGTTGGCCGGACCGATGTTGCGCCATCGCATGCCGGCAACGGTGGCAGGATCGAGAGAGGCTTTCGCCGGAGCAGCCGACTGCGCCGCAAGTGCACTCACGGCGATTGAGACGAAGCCAGCGGCGAGCACGAGGGCCCGGGTTGTTCGCATAGGGACGGTGGTTGTTGGGAGGATTGGTCTGGACAGCAACACTATAGTACGAGGCGCGCCGGACCAGTGTTGGAGTTTGCAGACGGGAGACGGCAGAAGGGAGACGGACGACGTTCCGTCGACGATGCGTCCGGTTGGACGTCTCCCGTCTCCCTTTTCCCTTCTCCCGTCTTCCCCACCCTTCCCTACAGCCTCGGCGACACAAGCTTGTACAACACCGGCGTCACCAGCCGCGCGATCAACGTACTCGACACCAAACCGCCAATGATCACCCACGCCAGTGGCGAATACAGACCCGAACCCTGCAGCGCCAGTGGCAACAGCCCGCCAATAGCGGTCAGCGTAGTGAGCACGATTGGCAGAAACCGAATTTCGCCGGCCTTTTGAATCGCGTCGTCCAAACTCATGCCCTGACGTCGCAATTGATCGGTGAAGTCCACCAGCAGAATGCTGGTCTTGATCTCGATACCCACCAGCGCCACAAATCCGATCATCGCCGTGAACGACAGCGTGTAGCCACTGAACAGCAGTGCCACGATGCCACCGATAATGCCCAGCGGAATCACACTCGCCACGACGAGCGTGGTACGGAAGTCGCGGAACTCGAGTACAAGAATGGCCAGGATGGCAAACACGGCCACGATGATCGCGCCGCCCACTCCACCAAAACTCTCCTGTCGACTCTCAATCTCGCCGGCCGGTCGCAGCGCGTAGCCTGCTGGAAGCGCGATGGAATCGAGTCGCGCCAGGACGGTTTTCGTCACGGCATCGGTGTTGTACCCCGATTTCACATAGGACGTAACCGTGACCGCGCGTTGGCGACCGTGGTGATTGATCACCGTGGGCGATGCGTTGAACGCCGTGCGCGCAATCTGCGCCAGCGGCACCATCGCGCCCGATACGCTGCTCACCCGAATGCGCTCCAATGCCTCCGGCGCAGGTCGGCCGTTGTGCGCGATGCGCACCACCAGTCCATACTCCTCACCGCTCTCGGAGCGGATCTTTCCGGTTTCAAACCCCGCAATGCCCAATCGCAGTGTGCGCTCCACCTCGGCGCTTGGCACGCCCAACAGTCCGGCCTTCTGCTTGTCCACAAACAGTCGCAAGTCCGAACGTCGAAGCCGCACCGGGTTGTTCACGTACTGCGTGCCTTCCGTGGTGACCAGTACGTTCTCGTACCGCGCTGCCAGCGATTGCAACGTATCGAGATCGGTTCCTTCAAGACGCATCGCGATTGGTGCGTCAATGGGCGGGCCATTTTCGAATTCCTTCAACTCAATGCGCGCGCCAGGATACTCCGCCAACTGCTGCCGGAGCGAGTCGAGCGTGCGCGGCGTTTTCACATTGTCATAGGCTTTGATAAGCACCAGCAACTGGGCGCGATTCGACGCTTCCGAACGCTGGAACACATTGTAGTACACGGCCGGGTTGTCCTTCCCCACATTGGCGAAGATGCTCCTGGTGCCCGGGTGCGCACCAATCACCCGCTCCGCAAAGCGCGCCGCCCGATCGGTTTCGGCCAGCGAGGTGCCATCGGGCGTTTCGATATCCACGTGGTACTGTGGCGTCCCGGCTTTCGGAAACAGCGAGAACCCCACCACCGGTACCAATGCCACCGAACCAATTACCAACAGCGCCGACAGCAACAGCGTGCTGCGTGGTGCCGCCAACGCCCGATGCAACAGCGGGGCGTAGGTGCGTTTGATGCCGCCATCCAGCCATTGCAGCACACGATTCCCTTCGGCCTTCTCATGCCGAGGCATCATCCGACTGGCCAACCACGGGATGATGGTGAGCGACACCAGCAGCGACGCGAGCACGGCGTACACCACGGCAATTGGCAGGGAGCGGATGTATTTCCCTGACAGCCCCGGCAGGAACAGCAGCGGCACAAACGCAAAGATGAGGGTGGCCGTCGCACCCAGCACCGCTACGCCAATCTGCGTGGTGCCCTCGATGGCCGCTTCGGCGCGGGACATACCGCTGCGCAGGAATCGACTGATGTTCTCCACCACCACGATGGAGTCATCCACCAGCAAGCCCAGCGCAATCACAAAGCCCACGATGGTGAGCTGATTGAGACTGTAGCCGCTGGCGTTGAGCAGGACGATGGCCAGTGACAGCGACAGCGGGATCGAGATCATCACGATCAGCGACGCACGTGTTCCCAACGGCAACAGCGTGAGCAGCACCAGCGCCAGAGCAATCGCGAAGTCCTTGCCCAGTTGCCCCAGCCGAGCCTCCACGTTGCGCGTCTGGTCGAAACCACGCGCCAGGGTAACGCCCTTGGGCAGTTGACGATCCAGCGCATCCAGCTCCTGCCACACCGCATCGCGCACCGCCACCACATTGCGCCCGCTCTGCACCGCGACCGTGACGAACATCGCGCGCTGCCCGTTGTACCGCCCAATGTGTACCGCGTCGCCGTCGGCCCAGCGCACCGTGGCCACGTCTTCCAGATGAATCACCGCGCCGTTGCCGCCACCAATCACGGTGCGCTGCACGTCGTCGGCACTGCGGTAGCGCCCCGGCGTGGCGATATTGTAACGTCGAGTGCCCACGTCCACCGAACCACCGGGGATTTGCAGGTTGTCGCTGCCCAGCGCGTTCAGGACATGCGCGGTCGTCAGGCCCAGCGTGGCCATACGACCCAAGTCGAGCGTAACCTGCATCTCGCGCGGCGGAACGGCCACGCGTTTTACGGTCTTCACGCCGTCCACGCGCGCCAGTCTGTCCTCGAACCGTTTGGCCAGGTCATCCAGCTGAGCGAATGGCATCGCTGGTGCCACCAGTGCCAGTTGCAGCACAGCAAGGTCCGAGTTCTCGTTGCGAATCACATCCAGCCGTTGCAACGACGCCGGCAGGTCCGGGCGCACACTGTTCACCTCGCGCAGCACCTGATCGTACTTGCGGTCGGCGTCCACGTCCGAGTTGAACTCCACGTTCACGATGCTCAGTCCGTCGGCGCTGGTGGACTTGATCTCCTTCACGTCCGTCAGCGCGTTCAACCGTTTTTCGATCGGCTCGGTGACCAGTTGCTCCATGTCTTCCGGTGAGGCACCGGGATACACGGCAACGGTGGTAAAGATCGGCACCGGAAACGCCGGGTCTTCCGCGCGCGGAATCGACATCCAGTTGGACACGCCGAGCGCGGCGAACATCAGGAACAGCAGCACAGTGAACTGCCAACGCTTCACCGCGAACGTAACCAACCCGTTCAGCATGCTCATGGTGCTCGGCCTCTTGCCGAGGGTGTCTTGCTCTCGGGCAGCGTGGCGATGCGCACCCGTGCGCCCGCCGTGACATACGGCGCTCCGCGCGTGATCACCCGCGCGCCGCTTTCCAGCCCGGTCACGGCCGCATTGTCACCAATCAACTGCGTAATGCGCACCTTGTGTGGTTGCGCGGTGAGCGGCTCGCTCGCGCCAACAGTGAACACCATTGCTGAATCGGCATCGGCTTCCAACAATGCGTCCACCGGCACCAGCGCGGCGGTACTCGTGGCTCGCACGGCGATCTCCGCCCGCCCCACCAAACCCGCCGGCAGCGCGTCGGCACTGCGCAGCGCAATTTCCACCGCATACGTTCCGGTGCGCGCGTTGGCGCTTTTGCCCAGGAGTGTCACCGTGCCGCGATACGTCGTATTGGGCACCGCGTCGAAGCGAACCACCGCCACGTCGCCCACCCGCACCCGTAACGCATCTCGATCGGGCACGCCAACTCTCAGCACTCGGCCGCGCGCACTACCGCCCATGGTGAACACCGGCATGCCCGCGCCGATGGTCGTGCCAGAGGTTGCCTGCCGCGTGAGCACGATGCCACGCTCTGGTGCGACAATGGTCGCGTACTCGCGATTCACGCGCGCGGTGGCGTAATCGGCGCGAGCCGCGTCAAATGCCGAGGTCGCATCCTGTGCTTGCACCTGTGTGGCCACGCTATCCGCCGCGAGACGCTTCACCCGCGCTGCGTCGCGCTCGGCCTTGTCCATGCCAACGCGCGCCTTTTCCATGATCGCGTCGATCTCGCGCAGATCCAGCGATGCCAGCAGTTGGCCCTTTCTCACCGACGCGCCTTCGTCCACCAGCACGCGGGCAATCACGCCGCCAATCTTGAACGACAGCGGAATCTCATCGCGCGATCCAAACGTGCCGGTGGCCACCACTGGCTGCGACGCGCTCCCCGACGTGACGGTGGCGACGGCCACAGGGACCGGTAAAGACGCATCGACGGACTTTGCGTCGGCGTCACCGCGGCATGCCGAGAGCGCGAGTGACGCAAGAATGAGGCGTGGGTATGTGGTGGTCATGGCTTACTCGGGAATCGTGCGCAGCGCAGCGGCTCGTTCGAGCTCGACGACACGCGTAGCGAAGGTGAAGCGGGTGATGATCTGGTTGATGGCGGCCGACGTGTACGCCGATCGGGCGCCAATGAATTCGATGTGCGGGGCGAGGCCCTCGGCGAATCGGCGCTGCACCAGCGTGAACGCGCGTTGCGCGGACGCCAGGCGATCGGCGGCAGTTGCAAGCGAACTGCGGGCCGCTTGCACGCCGTCGTATGCGTTCTCCACTTGCAGGCGCACTGCGCGTTCGGCTTCGCGACGTCGCAGGTCGGCTTCGTTGCGCAGCGCGATGGCTTGTTCGCGACGCGCCCCGGTGCGACCACCGCTGAACACGTTCCACGAGAACACCAGATTGGCCAGCGCCACGTCGTCGTTCTTGCTGATGCGATACTGATTGCCCTGAATGCCATAGCTGGCCGAGAGCGTGAGCGACGGCAGATAGCCGGATGTGGCCAGTCGCCGCTGCGCGTTGGCGAGTTGAATGCCGGTGGTGGCCTGCCGCAGTTCTTCGCGGTGCGACATGGCGTGACCCACTGCCGCCGAAAGGGCCAACGAATCGACGCGCAACAGCGAGCTGTCACTGGCCAGCGTGATGGCGGCATCGGGCTCACGATCCCGCAGCAGATTGAAGCCCCGGCGCGCCGCATCACGCTGTCGACGCATGTCGTCCAGCTGCTGCTGCACCTCGCTGCGTTCGGCGCGGGCCCGCAGCAGCGCGTCGGGGGTGGCCTGCCCGGCGTCAATCAATCGCGTGCTCACCCGCACGTTCTCGTCCAGCACTGGCAGGGTGGCTTCCAGCGTGGCGACGGCTTGGTCGAGACTGGCGTATCCCAACCAGCTCAGCTGTACGTCGGCGGCCAATTTCCGCATAGCGGCACTACTTCCGGCGCCCACCAGATCGCGCTGTGCGCGGGCTGCGGCGCTGGCTGTCCCGATGGCGTCGTTGAAGATGGGCAACGTGAGCTCGAGCTTCGATTCCTGCTTGAAGGGCAGCGTGGCGTTGATGTTGGTGGGGAACCGCTGCTGTCCGATGAGTTGATTGAGCGCGCCGTACGCTGGATTGATGAAGTCGCCGATATTCACCACACCGCTCACTTCGGAATAGCGCGCGTTCACATCCAGCGAGGGGAGGAATCGACTGCGCGCCTCCCGCACCTGCGCGTTGGCGCGGGCCAGATGGGCGTGTTGCTGGGCCAGGGCGAGGTTGGCTTCGAGGGCTTCGGCGACGTAGAGATCGAGCAGTGCGCGGGCTGTCGTAGGTGTCGTTTTAGACGGGAGATGGGAGACGGGAGACGGGAGACTCCCAATCGGCGTTGGTGCAACGGCGGATGGCTGCGACTGCGCCACTGGCGCCAGGATCAGCGAACCGGCGAGGGCGAATCGTAACGTTGATCGTTGTACAAACATGGATCTTGCAGGTAACAATGTTAGGTATCGTGGCCAAGAGAAGGGCGCCGAGGGCGCCCTGGAGGTTCGCGAGGTTGTGAATGACTAACGGTGGATCAGCCGGCCGGGTTTCGCAGCGCTCCGCGAATCATGACATCGATCACCGAGCGGATCGTTTCGCGGGGTGCGCGCCACTCGACATGCGGGTCTTGGGAATGGTTCATCCAGAGTGAGATGACGCCATGGATGGCGCCCCAGTTCATCTGCGCCAGCTCGTGCGGATCGGAAAGTTCCGGTCGGTAGAGTCCCGCCTCGATCCCTTCGGTCACGGTGTGGAGCAGGAAAGCGTACGCGTCTTCGTCGGGTGGAGAAACAGGATTACCATTGCCATCTACCATCGGGTGTTGCATTGGTGTCATGAACATGAATCGATACTGGCTTGAATTCGATAGCGCGAAGTCGGCGTACGACATTCCCATCCGACGCAGTCGTTCCACCGGATCCTCGATCCGGCCGATCTTGTACAGCGACTGTCCAAGTGCCCGAAAGTCCGCCATGCACAACTCAACCAGCAAGGCGTCCTTGTCCTGGAAGTGGTGGTAGATCGCGGTGGGGGTGTAGCCAATTTTGGCGGCAATCGCCCGCATAGTCGTGGCATCCACCCCTTCGCTCACAAACAGCTCGCGCGCCGCGTCCAGAATGGCTTGGCGCGTTTCGGCTTTCTGGCGCTCCCGCCGGGCGAGCGACCCCGATCGGATGGCGGACGTTGTCATGAGGGGGTAGTCTACGGGAATCACCTAACGCCGTCAAGTGACCTAGCTCTACTTCGGTACTTTGTTCCGACTACCTTCCGACCTCCTGGAGCCTCCTCATCTCCTGTCTCCCTTCCCCCGTCTCCAGTCTTGAGGGTGTATCAATCCCCGCGATTCTTGTATCTCTTCTCTCATGCCCACTGTCCCACGCCGCCGCACGCCGAACATCGCCCCACCGCATTCGCTCAGGCGCCTGTGGACGCTGCTGCTGGCCAGTGGGGCGCTGCTGGTCGCCCTGCTGCCCACCCGACTTCATGCGCAACCGGTGGGTCGCCTGGGCGCGGCGTGGACACTTCCCGACCCCAACGACCTCCTTGCCCGCGTCATTCGTCGCATTGTGACGCAGGACAAACCGGGCGGCGTGCCCGTGGCCGAGTATCCCCAGCGCGCCTTTGGACGGGAGGAGACGGCCGCAGCAGTACGCGTCTTTGCGGGGCGCGCGGTCGTGTTGGGCCCTGAGATATTCGCCGACGTGGTGACGTGGCCAGTCGCGCGCGCGAAGGACACGCTACCGTGTACCAGTGTCCCCACCATCACACCGGCGAGTGTTTCGGACGCCCCGCCAGCGCCGTGCTCCGCACCCAACGCACTCTGGTTGGCCGTCACGAAGCTTGAACGCGGCGAGCTGCCGCATGAACTGCATGTATGGTACGCCACGCGATTCCGCAGCGACGCGCAGGGCAGCGTGCAGAGCTCCACCTACTCGTTTTGCGAACGCTGGCTGCGCGTAAGCGGCGTGTGGAAGTACGACGGATTCGTGCGGATGACCAAGGGTGTGGTCGCACCCTGAATCTTCTGGTCACGTTCGCGACGTCTGCGTCGCAGCCTACTTCGCTGCGCGCGAACAGGCTCGGCGTTGGTCGCCGCGATGACCGGCGAACAGCGCGCGAGGTGACGCCGCTGTCGCGTCTGCAATCGTGCGCTCGCAGAAGGGGTGTGCGGGAGTCCCGCCGTGATGCTGTACCTCCTGCCACTCAGCCAATGTCACAGTCCTGGTTCATCAGATCGATACCGCTGGCAATCGCGGTCTCGGTTTCCGCATCGCCGTCCTACTCAGCGCAGTCAGTTCCCGAACGAGCGAAGCGGTGTCGACCCGATCCAAGCGGCCCGCCGGTTGAACGATCGGCGTTTGCCGGCAGCGTCACGTCGGAGTACATCCTGCCGTTTGAATCCGGCACAGCACGTCTGGTCTGGCGCACCACCAGCCACTACACAACTGGAAACGGTGGCGTGGGCCTGTACGCCATCGACTTTGGCATGCCCATCGGCACTCCGCTGGTCGCCGCGCGCGCCGGAGTCGTGGTCGCGGCCCGTCACCAATTCGTCGACGGGAATGACACCGATCTTGAAGAGAACTTCGTGATGGTGCGGCATGCCGACTCCACCGTGGCCCGCTACATCCACCTGAAGCAGCGTGGTGCGCTGGTCGCGGTTGGGGATAGCGTGCGACAGGGTCAGCGCATTGCACTGAGTGGAAATTCGGGTCAGACCGGTGGCCCGCATCTGCATTTCGACGTACAACGCTGCGGGCCGAATCTGCCACCGAAGTACAACGCCCTGCCCTGCGGCAGGACGGTTCCGGTCACGTTCAGGAATGCCGGACCGAATGTGTGCGGGCTGCAGGCGGGTAGGCGATATACCCCGACGTCCTCGGCCGCGACCCGCGGGCGCGTGTGATGTCGCATTGAGGAGGAAGCGCTGTACAAGGACGACGGCAACTGGGCAGCGAAGTCGACGCCCGTTTGCCGGTCACACCGGCGCCGCGACAGCGTAGTTTCCAGAGCCCGCTCTCAGCGCCCCGCTCCAGCCCGCGCCCATGGCCACCTCAGTTGCTCCCTCCACGTCCCGCGCCGCCCACGCTACCCGTGAATTGCCATGGCATCTCACGGCCGTAGTAGTCGGCGCCTCCAGCATCCTGATTGGAATTCTCTGGGACATCTCGTGGCACCGCACGATTGGCCGCGACACATTCTGGACACCGGCGCACATGGCCGTGTACTTCGGCGGCACACTGGCCGGACTGTCCTGTGGCGCGCGCGTGCTCTGGGAATCATTTGGACGTGATGCGGGCGCCAATGACGGCGTACGCATCTGGCACTACTTCACCGGTCCCATTGGTGGGTGGATCTGCATTTGGGGCGCGTTCGCGATGCTCACATCCGCGCCCTTCGATGACTGGTGGCACAACGCCTACGGACTGGACGTCGAGATTCTCAGTCCGCCACACGTGGTGTTGCTGTCGGGAATCGCGGGCATCCTGATTGGTGCGCAAACCATGGCTGCCGCCGCACAGAATCGCGCCGAATCCTCGCGCCTGTATGCCAACATCTTTCTCGCCAGCAGCGCAGTGCTGGCCACCATGGCGGCAGTCGCCATCACCGAGTACACATTTGCCACACGCTCGCATCAGACCATCTTCTACATTGTGACCGGCGGAGTGTATCCGGCCATTCTGGTGGCCGGCGGAGTGGCGTCACGGGTACGGTGGCCGGCCAGCCGGATCGCGCTGCTGTACATGCTGATCATGGCCGCACAGGTCTGGATCTTGCCACTTATTCCCGGCAGTCCGTTGCTTGGGCCCATCGGACATGATGTCACGCGAATGGTCCCACTGCCTTTTCCGGTGATGCTCATCGCCCCGGCCATCGCGATCGACATCGTGTTGCGTCGCATGGCGGGCCGCAACGCCTGGCTCACCAGTCTGGTACTCGGCGTGTGCTTTGTTGTCGCGTTTATTGTCGTGCAATGGCCGTTCGGCTCTTGGCAGGCCACCGACATTGGACGCAACGCGTTCTTTGGTGGCAGTCACGGTGACTACGATCAACCGGCGGCGTTTCTCGTAGGTCCGCGCGAAATGTGGACCGATGGGAAGAGCGTTGGCGCAACGCTGTTCAGCATCCTCACGTGGGGCGTACTCGTCGCTACGCTGTCGGCGCGGCTGGGCCTGTCGCGCGGTGCATGGCTGCGTCGAGTGGTGCGCTAATGATGTTCGCACCGTCGCTACGCATGTTGGGTGGACCGTGGCGACGGCCACTGGCCGGTTTGTTCATGCTGGCCGCACTGTGGGTCACATCCAGTGCACACGTGGGCAGCACACTCGTGGTGCAGGATGGCATGGCGGGTCCGTATGGACTGCGCGTGCTGGTGCGCCCACCAGGCGTTATTCCGGGACGGGTGGAAGTGGTGGTGCGTGCCACCACGCCATCGGCGGTGCCAACCACAGTGTCCGTGCGGCCCGCGCTTTGGCGATACGGGTTGAAGGGCGCGGCGCCCGCCGAGCCTGCGGCGCCAGTGCCCGGTGAAACCGGCACGTTCTCCACCAGTGTGTGGATCATGGCATCGGGATCGTATGCATTTCACGTACAGGCCAGTGGACCCGCAGGTGATGGGACGCTGGTTGTGCCGGTGACCAGTGTTGCCACGACGGCCAGCACACTTCCGCCGTGGCTGGGTTGGATGCTGGCCGCATTATGCGCGCTCCTTGTGCTTGGCCTGGTATCCATTGTTGGCGCGGCATCCCGCGAAGGAGCACTGGTTGGTGGGGCGCAGGCGCAGCGTGCCGACAGTCAACGTGCGCGGAAGGCAATGGCGGTAGCGACGGTGCTGATTACAGTGATGCTCACCGGCGGCTGGAAATGGTGGGACGCAGTGGACCGCGACTATCGTCGTCAACTGGACAAGCCGCTTGCCGTGGAGACTACTGTAACGCCCGGTGACGCACGCACGCTCACCCTGCGTGTCACGGAAGAGTCGTGGACCTTCATCGATCCGATCGAGCCCAACGTGCGCAAGCAGTCCGGCACGCCGCTCATGCCCGATCACGGCAAGTTGATGCACCTGTTTCTGATTCAGGCTGGCGCGCAGGGCGCCGTCGCGCATGTGCATCCGCTGCGCACCGATCTCAGCACGTTCACCACTCCGCTCGCGGGAATTCCCGCTGGCACGTACTGGTTGTTCGCGGAAGCAGTGCGAGAGAGTGGATACACCGTGTCGATGGCCGATACGGTGGATGTGCCGGACGGATTGTCGGCACCAAATGTTGATGGTGACGATGCCTGGACGGCTATGCCGGCGATTGCGTCGACGTTGCCCGCCACCTTGAGCGATGGCGTGCACATGTCCATCGTGATTGATGGCGCACCAACAGTTGCGCATGATGTTACCATTCGCGCGCGAGTGACAAATGCCGACGGATCGGCCGCGACACTCGTGCCGTGGCTGGGGATGGCGGGACACGCTATGGTGGTGCGCACCGACGGCAGGGTGTTCATGCACTTGCACCCGATGGGCACCAGCTCCATGGCCGCGCAGGAACGGCTGCTGCGACGCGAGGCGGGCGACACGGTACTTCATGGCGACCAGCAACCGTCGGCGATGAACATGTCGAGCATGGCTGGCGTGCCGATGAGCCCACCGGGTGAGGTGAACTTCCCGGTGGCGTTCCCGTCGGCCGGCGCGTATCGCGTGTTTGTGCAGGTGCGGCGAACAAGCGGTCGCATCGAGACCGCGGCTATGGATCTCGTGGTGCCGGCACCCTCGCCGAAATAGCCCAGCCGAGTTCCTGCTGCGAGATATTTACTGCGACGTTCAAACTCGAACGCGCCAGTGAAAACTCTCGCCTACTTCACCGCACTGGCCTTCCAACCCGTGGCCTTCTGCAGTCGCTCGAGCTCCAGCTGCACCCCCGGCAACGCCGCCTTGCCCGCCGCCGACCCCATGAGGTTGTGCATCTCGCAGGAATCGGCCACGAGGTCGTACAGTTCGTCCATGCCGGACAATTCCGTGTAGTGGATGTACTTGTACCGCTCGGTGCGCACGGCTTGATAGCCCATCGTCACCATGCGCGGAAACACCTTGTCGCTGTAGTACTCAATGAGCACCGACGAACGCCACGGCGCGAACTGCCCCGTCAGCAGCGGCATCAACGACGTTCCTTGTCGCGCAACCGTGTCGGTGATGCCCGCCATGCCGAGGACCGTCGGGACGATATCAAGCGTCTGCACCAGCTGCGCTGGCGTTACGCCGGCGGTGACGAGTTTGGGATAGCGAATGATGAGCGGGATGCGCGCCGTTTCCTCGTACGCCAGACGTCGCTCTTGATCGAGGCCGTGTTCGCCGTAGAAGTAACCATGGTCGCTGGTGAACACGATGATCGTATTGTCGAGTTCTCCCATTTCCTCCAGCGTCTTCACGAGCCGACCGAGGCTCTCATCGACCGCCAGCAGCATCTCCAATCGACTGCGCACATCGCGGTCACTGGTGCCCGTAGCCGGGCTCAGTGGCGGCAGTGTCTCAATGCGTCGTTGCAATGCCGGCTTGTTGGTGATTGGCGCGAGGGCGTTTGGTCTTCTTGGCACAACCGCGTTGGCGTATTTTCCGGCGTGGCGTGGCGCCGGCACAAATCCTTCCGGCTGCGACGCCAGCGCCACCGTGCTGCCGTCGTTCTGCTGCATGATGTTCGGATGCATCGCCTTGTGCGCCATAAACACCATGAACGGCTTCCTGGCATTGGCACGAACAAATCTGTCGACATAGTCCGAGAGCACATCGGTCACGTAGCCCTTCACCTCAAGTCGAGTGCCGTCCACGTTGAGCTTGGGATTGACCGCTTCACCCTGGCCCTTCATGGCCACCCAGTGCGTCCATCCCGGACGTTGACCGTCGTCGTTTCCCATGTGCCATTTGCCGAAGAATCCGGTTTGGTACCCGGCCGCCTGCAGTGGAATCGCGAAGGTCTGCAACTTGTGGCTGGCGGAATCGCGCGCCGTATTGTCGATGATGCCGTTGGTGTGCGCGTACGTGCCCGTCAGAATGGCCGCGCGACTTGGGCTGCAGAGCGGCGTGGTGGCAAACGCGTTGAGGAATCGCGCGCCCTCGCTGGCCAGCTTGTCGATACTCGGCGTTTCGGCAAACGGATGGCCGGCCACACCGATGTCATCCCACCGCAGATCATCGACGAGCACGACCACAATGTTCGGTTGACGCGCAGCGGCGGATTTGTCGCTGGGCTGGCACGCAAGAGCCAGCAGGAGCACGAACAGTATGCGTGGTGCGCGATTCATCGCGTGGCCTCCGTCGATGTTTGCCGTGCCTTCCACTGTTCCACCGACATGACGATACGAAACCCGATGTGCGAGGCGCCACTATCGGGCGCACCAGGACTGCGCGCGCTCACACGATAGCCGCGACAATACACGTCGCTGCACAGGAACGACCCGCCACGCACCGTGCGCGTCGGCTGCCCCTCGGTGGCGGGATTGAGTCCGACATCAGGTCCGTGCGGATTGTGCACCGTGCCCAGTGCCGCATCTTTCGCATAGCTATCGGGACGATACCAGTCACCGGTCCACTGCCACACGTTACCCGACATGTCATACAGGCCAAATCCCGTTGGCGGATACGAGCCGACCGCTCTTGGCGCCGCGGCGTGCGACGGAAACGCGCCGTCGTAGATATGCGCTTGCGGATGCTTCGGATCGATGGCGTCGTCGCCCCACGCGTGCGCGGTGCGATGATCACCGCCGCGCGCCGCGAACTCCCATTCCGCTTCGGTGGGAAGACGTCCACCCGCCCACGTGGCGTAGGCGACGGCATCGTCCCACGCGATCTGCACCACCGGAAAGTGGTCGAGACCAACGATGGAGTTCTCTGGACCCGATGGATGCTGCCAGTTGGCACCAGGTGTCCACTTCCACCACTGCGACCAATCGTGAAAGTCCACAGGCTTTTCCGTGGGCGCGAACACCAGTGAGCCCGGTACAAGCAGCCCCGGGTTGGGCGGTGATGCGCCGGGCGGCAACTGACTCATGAGTTCGGCCACATTGGGCACGCGTTCCGCCACCGTCACGTACCCGGTGGCTTTCACGAATGCGCGATACTGCGCATTGGTCACGGTGTGCGTGTCCATGAAGTAGCCATCCAGATACACGCGATGCACGGGCTGCTCGGCGGCTACCGCGTACAGATCGTCGCCGCCCATGCGAAATTCGCCACCGGGTATCCACACCATTCCCGGCGGTGCGTCGCCCGGTTGCAGTGTGCCAGCCGTCGCCGGAGGTGTCGCTGACTTTGCCGTGTCCCTGGGCGACGTACACGCACCGCTTGCCGCCACTATTGCAGCAAGAAGCGCGAGCCTGAGAGGCACTGCCGAAGTACGCAGCAGTCTGGCGACGTGGTGCATGAGATACGTGTTGGAGGAAACGAGCTCGCACATGTCGCGCGGGCGGAAGGCGGGTCAATAATAGGCTTTGCGCACAGAGCCTGTCCAACAATGCGCATTGGTGGCCGTTGGGCGCGAGCGGTACATTGCAAACGTGATGAGCGCCAACAACTCCCTGCCAATGCCGCAAGCGCGCCGCGCGTCGCTGCTGCTGGCCGCGGCGTCGGCTATTGGCGGTTCCGTGGGACCCATCATCGTGGGAACCGCTGGCCTGGTGGGCTTGGCCATGCTCCCGCCCCAACAGGCAGGACTCGCCACAGTGCCCATCTCCGCCTATGTGTTGGGCTCGGCGGTGGCGTCGGTACCAGCGGCGTTGTCCATGCGCAAACTCGGACGTCGCGTTGGCTTCATGACGGGCGCCGGCATTGGCGCCATCGGCGCACTGTTGGCCGCCGCAGCCATCAACACCGGTGCTTTCTGGCTGTTTGTGTGCACCATGGTCTGGCTGGGTACGGCCAGCGCCTTTGCGCAGCAATATCGGTTCGCCGCCGCTGATGCCGCGGAGCCCAGCTTCAAGTCGCGCGCGATTGCCTGGGTAATGCTTGGTGGACTCTTCACTGGTGTGATTGGCCCTCAGGTTTCCATTCACGCCCGCCGACTTACACCACACGCACCATTTGCCGGTCCGTTTGTTGTGCTGGCCGGACTGTTCGTGATCGCCGCCCTGTTGCTGTCGCAACTGGTGGTGCCTGCCCCAATACCACGTGCGGCCGGTGGGAGTCACGGACGCTCGGCCTGGAGCGTACTCTCGCAGCCGCGCTTCCTGATTGCCGTGCTGGTATCGGTTGCGTCATTTGTGCCGATGACCTTTGTCATGACCGCCACACCGCTGGCGATGATCGCGCACCAGCATTCACAGTCCAATGCACAGTACGGCATTCAATGGCATGTGATCGCCATGTATGCGCCGAGTTTTGTAACCGGTCGCCTGATCAACCGGTTTGGCAAGTCGGCGATGGCCGCGGCCGGCATGCTGATCATGGCGGCGGCCGTAACCCTCGCACTGTCCGGCACCGGACTGATGCAGTTCTGGGGTGCGCTGGTGTTGCTTGGGGTTGGCTGGAACTTCGCGTTCATCTCCGCGACCACCATGGTGGCCAATCTGTATCAACCCGAGGAAGCGTTTCGCGTGCAGGCGTTGAACGAGTTCATCCTGTTCAGCATAGTGGCCGTGGCATCCTTTTCGTCCGGCGGTGTGCTGGCCCGCAGCGGTTGGCACGCCATCAACGTGCTGGTCTATCCCATTCTTGTCGTTGGTATCACACTCGTGGCGGCGCAGGCGCGACTGGAGCGTCGCTTGGCGATAGCCTGATCGGTTGTCAGACCATACATCTTGATGGGTTCGCACGTGACGGCGATGAGCCGACTCGCGGCGCTGATCCTTCGGTGCCCGCGACCGGGTCTGCCGGGAGGGTTTGAGCGGTGTCGCGACATTTTCGGAGACACCGCGGCGCAAGCGCGCCTCGCCGACGACGTGACGATGAGCATTCGAAACACCCACGGGTAGCGTTCCCCGAGGAATGAACCTCGAACGACTCCGTTAGGGGTATTTCCTCGCCAGCTTCTCGGCGCGTCCGAGCGCCTGCTCATAGCGCTTCTGGTTCACACGGCCTTTGTCTTTCCGCTTCACCTCCACGCCTGCCATGATCGCGAGTCCACTGATGCGCAGCAACGGTGCATGAGGATTGTCGAGACCTGCAGTACCGGACTGGACGTCGAAGCCGCCCATCACCGCCATCCCCACCACTTCCACGCGCACGCCGTCCGGTACCAAGATCTCGACACCACCCATCAGCGTGAACACCTCGATCTCGCTCACCCCCTGCGCGATTCGCGCATCGCGCAAGTCGAGACCAACACCACCCATCACGGCGACCACTTTGAAATGCCTCGGGAGTACCCATCCCGCGCCACGCTGGAAGCCGCCCATGATTGCCGCGCCCACACCGCGCGCTGGTACCGCAAACTCCTCAGCGATACGCGACGCCGTGTCGGGCTGCGCCAGCGAGCGGGCTGGATCGCGAGGGTCGGCCAACAGTTGGCCGAGTTGCTCTGTGGTGGCAGCCCGGTACATCATGGCCAGTCGGTCGTCCAGTTCCTCAACGGAAATCCGGTCGGCGGCGAATGCCTCGGACAGCACTTGGGCAACGTAGGTCCGTTCGGCTTCACCCACCGCCGATAGTGACGAG
>JANOKE010000964.1:0-15367 GCA_031419135.1 Gemmatimonadaceae bacterium | reverse complement strand
GAGCAACTGACGCACGGTGATGACCGAGGCACCACGCGCTTTCCATTCCGGGAGATAACGAACTACCGGCGAATCGAGCGCGATTTTCCCCTGCTGCTGCAATTGCATCACCGCCGTGGTGGTGCCGATGACCTTGGTGAGCGAGGCAAGGTCCCAAACGGTTTCCGCACTGGGGCGCTGACGATCATTGGCATCGAGTTGGCCCACACCCACTTCGGCGATGATGCCGCGCACGGTTCCAACGACGGCATACGCGCCTGGAAAGGCGCCGTCAGCCACGGCGCGACGCAGCACTGCGGTCATGGAGTCGCGCACGGTCGTCGCACGGGCGCTCTGCACCGCGGTGTCGCGGGGGACAGGCGATGCGCGCAGTCCCCAGGCGCACGCACCCAGCAGGCTCGTGGAAACGCCGAGGGTATACCACCGCTGGCGAACGCGGGTGAGTCGTGAGATCATGGCTTGCCTCCATCCGGCAGCGCGCGGGCAGTTCGATCCAGCCCATCGCCGCGCGCGAAATAGCCGGGAAGGGAAACGGGTGTACGTCCGCTGACCGTGACGCGTCCCATCACGGCACGCGCTGCCGCACGTTCCAACGCTTCCCCACGTCCGTAGGTGACGAGGTACGTCGGGATTTGCGGCATCTGTCGAAGTTGATAAGGATTGCCACCAGCGACCACCACCAACCGGCCCGTTTCGGCGAGTCCCGTCACGAACCGTGCGAGTGAAACGGGAATGGCAAGACGTCCATCCCCCTCGAGGGTACGCGTGTAGCTGTACACCACGATGCGATCGGCAGTCTTCGCCTCCGTCGCCAACGAGTCCAACTCGTTTTGACCCACACGCGGTGAAAGCCGGGTCGCTCGCACGCGGGCGCCGAGACTCCGCACCTCGCTGGTGAACCACGTGCCGGCAAGCGGATCGTTCTCCGGCGCCAACGTGATGACGTGGAGCGAGGCCGCCGAGGCGACGGGCACCAGCGACGCGCTGTCGCGCAGCAGGGTGATGGCTCGCTCGGCGACCTGCTGCGCGAGACGGAAATGCTCCGGCGAACCGACAGAGTCGCGAAGCGTCTCCAGGGAGACGAGCGGGCGGGCAATAGCGCCCGTACGCAGCTTGAGTTCCAGGATGCGACGCACGCTCTCGTCGATGCGCGCCTTCGAGAGGCGTCCCGATTTCACGGCGCCCACCACCGCGTTGATGGCGCGTGTGACATCGGGCGGCATCAACAATACATCGTCGCCCGCTTCGACCGCGCGAATGCTGCTTTCCTCGACGCCATATCCCTTGGCGATGCCCTCCATGGTCATCGCATCGGTTACCGTCAGTCCGCGGAAGCGCAGCGTATCACGAAGGAGGCCACGCATCATGCGGGCCGAAAGGGTGGCCGGCGTGCTGTCGCCAAAGGCGGCAGGCAGTGCGATGTGGGCGGTCATCATGCCCGCCGCGCCAGCCCCGATCGACGCGGCGAAGGGAACCAACTCGATCTCGTGGAGTCGTTGACGAGAGACATTAATGACCGGCAATCCGAGATGCGAATCGATGTCCGTATCGCCGTGTCCCGGAAAATGCTTGGGCGTGGCGGCCACGCCCGTGCGCTGAAGACCGCGCACGAACGCGGCCGACAGCGCGGCCACGCGCTGCGGGTCCTCGCCGAACGAACGCGTGTTGATGACGGGGTTGTTGGGGTTGTTGTTGACGTCCACCACTGGCGCGAACGCCATGTGGATGCCGATGGCCCGCGACTCAATGCCGGTGATACGGCCCATGACTTCGGCAAACGACTCGCTGTCCGCGGCACCGATGGCCATGTTGCTGGGCAAAACCGTTGCGGAACCAGCGGAATAGAACGAGGTGACAAACACACCGCCTTCCAGTCGACCAAGTCCGGGCTCGACGTCACTGGCCACCAGCAAGGGCACGCGCGCGCGCCGTTGCAGGCTATTGACCTTTGCGGCCACCTCAATGGGCGAGCCCAGCGACATGACCAAACCACCGATGCCATCCAGTTTCACCTGATCGACGAGCTTGAGAAAGCCGGGTTCCCGTGCGTTCGTGTAGTCTCCCAGTACCCACACCATCATCATCTGCGCGACACGCTGTCGCAGTGTGAGTGTGGCCAGAGTGCGGTCGATCCATCGGCGATGGGTCGGCGGGAGTGGCGTTCCGGGAACCAGCGAGAGGGGCCCGAGGGCGCGACGAACGGATGGCTGACTGTGCACGGCTCCCGCGCTGGCGCAGCTGACGAGTAGAGCCACGACGGCCGGCAGAACCCGTCGAGACGACGTTGCAGCGAGGAGTCGCAGGTAGGGGCGCTCGACCATAGTGTGTTGGCGGGAAGGTGGGACCGAAGTGCCAATCTGGCGCCTCGGCATCATTCGGAGGAGTGCGTGACGGATCTCAAGAGCGAGCGAGCACAGGTGATGGCATCAGATCGCCTGGGCCGACATGGCAGGTTGGTGCGTCGGGCGATGGTGCTTGCGTTGGCCATCGTCGCGTCGGGCTGCGCGTCAAACGGACCACCCGACAACGGTCCGATGCCCGACGACGGCATCGAGGGTATACCATTTCGCGGCAACCGCAAGGTGCGACTTGGCATCTCGGTGCTCCTGGACGATAGTATCAAGCTGGTGGCTGGCAAGCGCGTGGCGCTGATCACAAATCAGACGGGCGTTGACGAGAAGGGGCGGCGCTCGATTGACCTTTTGGCCAGTGATCCGCGGGCGCAGCGCGCGGGCGTCAAGCTGGTTCGGTTGTTCGCCCCGGAGCACGGTGCGAATGGAACCGCCGACAAGCCGAATCTCGCTGATGATAAAGACGTGCCGACCGGGTTGGTGGTGCACTCGCTGTATCAGCGGAGCACAATTGCCCCTCCCGACAGTCTGTTGCGCGACGTCGACGTGTTGGTGGTCGATCTGCAAGATATCGGGACACGGACCTGGACCTACGTGGGGGTAATGTTGTACGCGATGAAGGCCGGTGAACGGCGCAGCATTCCGGTACTCGTCCTCGACCGGCCAAATCCGATCACGGGTTCACGGACTGAAGGCGCGCTGCTCGACTCCGCGCTGGCCAACGCCAATGAACCCACGGCCGAGCGATCCGCCAACGGATTCGCGCTCTATCCGATGCCCTTGCGCCACGGGCTGACCATGGGGGAATTGGCTCGACTGTTTCAGGCACAACTCAAGCTTGGCACGCGCCTGACGGTGGTGCCCATGCGCAACTGGCGTCGTCAAATGTGGTTTGATGAAACGTCAATTTCGTGGGTCCGTCCATCGCCCAATCTGCCCAACCTGATGAGCGCGCTCCTGTACCCGGCGCTCGTGCCCTTCGAAGCGAGCAATCTATCGGTTGGCCGCGGAACGTCAGAACCATTTCAGCGTTTCGGCGCGCCGTGGTTGCGAGCCGATACGCTGGTGCGACTGTTGGAAGACCTGTCCCTGAGCGGGGTACGATTTCGTTCCGAACGCTTTAGTCCCAATCAGCCGGGCGACAACAAATATCCGGGGCAGACGATTCCCGGGGTTCGCATCGAAGTTACCGATCGCGAACGGGTGCAGCCCGCGCGCGTCGGTGCGGCGATTCTCTGGGCACTGGCACGCATTCAGAAGGACAGCCTGCGCATCACCGCCAAAGGGTTTGATGAGCGGATGGGATCGTCGCGTGTGCGGGAAGCCATACTGGCGGGTGCCGATCCGGACGCGGTTATGGACCGGCAATTGCCAGCCACCGTGGCCTTTGAACGGGACGCGCGCCGGATTCATCTCTACCGTTGATGCGCCGCCGGTCCTAGTTTTGTAAGGCTGGCCTGCCACATGGAGCGGCTCAGCGGCGCCGCGGGACGAGGCACGCCTCGTCCCGCGGTCATTTTCCGCCTTGCGACCCGCAGCCTACGACATGCTCTCACTCTGGAACGCGATCATACGCGGCTATCTTCGGGTTATCGAACCCGTGGCGGCGTGGCTCGTGCGGCGTCGAGTGCATCCCAACACCATTACCACGATTGGCACCCTGTGTACCATGGTGGCTGGTGGCATTTTTGCCACCGGGCATATCAGAACGGGTGGACTGTTCCTCGGCATCACGGCACTGTTCGATGTGCTCGACGGCACGGTGGCGCGCCGTACAGGGCGCAGCTCCACGTTCGGGGCATTTTACGATTCCACGCTGGATCGGGTCGCCGACGGTTTTCTGATGGGCGGCCTTGTGGTGTTCTATGCCACCAGCTCCGTGCATCAGAGCGACGTGTTGCTGATCATTGCGTTGCTCGGACTGGTTGCCACGTTTCTCACCTCGTATACGCGCGCCCGCGCCGAAGGACTCGGTCTCGACGCGCGTGTCGGACTGCTGCAGCGCCCGGAACGCATCACCCTGCTTTCGGCGCCGCAAGCGCTCTTCGGACTCGCCCTCAACGGGTGGGTACTCGCCTTTATCGTCACGCTGCTGTCGGTGACCGCCTGGATCACCGCAGTGCAGCGTATGCTCTATGTCTACCGAACGACCACCGCACAGGGAGAACAAGCGAAGTGAACGAATCGAATCGCGGCACCCCCGGGTCTGTCGCCCCGGCCTCTGGAAAATTGGCCATCTTCACGCCAGGTCTCGGCGCGGTCGCCACCACGTTCATCGCTGGCGTCGAACGGGTGCGTCGTGGACTCTCCACGCCAATCGGATCGCTCACGCAGATGGCGACAATTCGCCTCGGCAAACGCACCGACGCGCGCAGTCCGCTCATTCGCGACTTTGTGTCGCTCGCCTCCTTGAATGACATCGTATTTGCGGCGTGGGATCCCATTCCCGATGATGCGTTCACGGCGGCCTCCCGCGCCGGTGTGCTCGAGAAATCGGACCTCGATCCGATTGCGGACTTTCTGAAGGCGATCAAACCGATGCCGGCGGTGTTCGAAAGCCGATACGTCACCCGTATCAAGGGCGCCACCAACGTGAAGACCGGCACGAATAAACGTGACTTGGCCGAGCAGCTACGCGCCGATATCCGCAACGTGATGGTCTCCAGCGGTGCCACGCGGGGGGTCATGGTGTGGACGGGCTCCACCGAGACGTACATCAAGGCGGGGCCGCAGCATCTTACGCTCGACGCATTCGAGGCGGCCATGGACGCGAACGACGACGCCATTGCGCCCAGCATGCTCTACGCCTACGCGGCGATCATGGAAGGATTGCCCTACTGCAACGGCGCGCCGAATCTCTCCGCCGATTTCCCTGCGCTCACCGAGTTGGCGGCATCGCGCGGCGTGCCCATCTCCGGCAAGGACTTCAAGACGGGACAGACGTGGATGAAGACCATCATCGCGCCGGGGCTCAAGGCGCGGATGCTCGGCCTCGAAGGCTGGTACTCCACCAACATCCTCGGCAACCGCGACGGCGAAGTGCTTGACGATCCCGCGTCGTTCAAAACCAAGGAAGAGTCGAAGTTGTCGGTGCTCCACAATATCCTGCAGCCGGAAATCTATCCGGAACTGTACAAGGATTTCTCGCACGTCGTTCGCATCAACTACTATCCGCCGCGTGGCGACAACAAAGAGGGCTGGGACAACATCGACATCAAGGGCTGGCTGGGCTACCCGATGCAGATAAAGGTGAACTTCCTGTGCCGCGATTCCATTCTGGCCGCGCCGATGGTGCTTGACCTGGCGCTGTTCAGTGACTTCGCCAAGCGCGCCGGTATGAAGGGGATTCAGGAATGGTTAAGCTTTTATTACAAGTCGCCGCAGGCCGCTCCCGGATTGCAACCCGAGCATGATCTTTTCATTCAGCAGACCAAGCTGAAGAACACGCTCCGGCACCTCATGGGTGAGGAGCAGATCACCCACCTCGGCCTCGAATACTACCAATGATGACATGGCGCGCGCGTCTCTCACGGTTGGTCTGTCTCGCGGCGGTGCCGGTGTTGGCTTCCGCGTGCGACGCCGACACGTCGCCGGTGGGTGAACTCCGGTTTCGCACCGACTCGTTCGTCGTGCGGATCTCGCCCGAAACGCGACCGACGCGCGCGCTGGACCAGGTGGTGTGGCGTATCACGGTGCACGACCGCCTTTCGGGCACACCCATTCAGGGTGGTCAGGGTCGGATTTTCGCGACCAGCAAAGATCGCAAGTCCATTGCGAACGGTCTCCAGGAAACCGATGAACTGGGCACATACCGGGCCAATCTTTTGTATGTGACCGCCGGCATGTGGGCGATGGCCCTTGAGTTTCGCCGGGACTCGACGCAAGCACTGCAACGCACCCAGGACTGGACGCAGGATATTCTGGCGGGCGACGAGCCCGGGGCGTTCACGCCGCCGACAGTTCGGGGCCCCGACTCAACGCCGCGCAAGGTGCCGTGATTGTGCGCCATTTCCATCGTACACCATTGGACCCCATTGCCGTGCTGGCGTTGGCCGACCAGTTCTTCGCGTCGCTGGGTCAGGTGACCGGGCGCAGGGAACCACGAGCCCGCGGATTCAGCGGTGCACTGGGTGCCCTGCAGTTGACGGTGAAGATGGACGGTGGCCATTACACCGTGGTGGAAGCGCACACGGATCAGATCGGAGAAAGTCGGCTCGACAAGAACGTGAAAAAGTTCTTCGTCGCATTGCATCGACAGGCCGATCCGCGCCACCACATTGAAGCTGGGTACTGATGGCCGAAGACCGCGTAGGACGAGACATCGGCGTCGGATGCTTTACGTTCTTTATGGGTGGTGCGAGCGGCGCGATGGTGGGTGTCGGGATTGGCAAGTTGCTGGGCTTCTTCACGCGATGCACGCCCCTGCCGGGGTTGCCCGCGTGTGAATGGTGGGTCTTTGCCGGGTATGGAGCCGCCGTCGGCGCGATTTCCTTGCCGGTGTTGGCGCTGTGGCGGTTGCGACGCGCCGATCGTCTTGCCGATCGCGTCAATCGTGACGCATCGTCGGCAGGTTCTTCTGACAGAGGATGAACGAGTGGCACGCATAGATGTCCCCATGCCGCAGATGGGCGAGTCCATCGCCGAGGGTACGGTGTCTCGCTGGCTCAAACAGGTTGGCGAAACCGTCAAGCGCGACGAACCAATTTTCGAGATCTCAACCGACAAGGTTGACGCGGAAATCCCGTCACCGGCCGCCGGCGTCCTGGTCGAGATCCTCGTGGCCGAAGGGCAAACGGTCGCCGTGCAAACCATCGTCGCCCGGCTCGAGACCGATGCGACGATTGCGGCCAGCGATGCCGCCGCACCCACGCCGATGGTCTCCACCACTGCGGCGCCCGACGTAGCAACAACGGCGAGTGCTGTGGTGCCATCCATGCCGGCAGTGGCCATTGAACCCGCCGCCACAGCGGGGTCATTCGAGGAGCGGATTCGGACGAAGTCGTCTCCACTCGTTCGCAAAATCGCCGCAGAGCAGGGCGTGGAGATCGCGCGTTTGTCAGGGTCCGGCATCGCTGGGCGGGTCACCAGGAAAGACTTGGAGCAGTACCTCGCCAACCGACCATCCTCGATGTCAGCGGGTGCCGAGACGCATGGTCCGATGCCGACGCCGTGGTCGGGCGATACGGTCGAGGCGATGTCGAAAATCCGGCGCCTGACGTCGGAACACATGACGCTGGCGCGGCGCACGGCGGCGCACGTGACGTCGTTCTTCGAAATCGATCTCACGCGGGTGGCGCGCATCCGGCAGGCCATGCGAAAAGACTTCGAAGCGCAGACGGGGCAGAAACTCACATATCTGCCATTCATCCTGCAGGCGGTAGGGTTGCAGCTCAAGCGACATCCGGTGCTGAACGCTGCGGTGGCGGGCACCGACGTCATCTATCGCCGGTCGATCAACCTGGGTATCGCGGTTGCGCTCGACCCAGTGGGACTGATCGTTCCGGTGATCAAACACGCCGACGAGCTTTCGCTGACCGGTCTCACGAAAACGGTCAACGACCTCGCGGCGCGGGCGCGCAGCAAGAAGTTGAATCCGATCGAGGTGCAAGACGTCACATTCACCGTGACGAATCCAGGCGTGTTCGGCTCGCTCACCGGGACACCGATCATACCGGTGGGCACCACTGCCATCCTCTGTCTCGGGGCCATCGAGAAACGCGCCAAGGTGCTTACCGGCCTCGATGGTGAGGATACAATTGCGATCCGTACGTGCGCGTATTTTTCAATCTCCTTCGATCATCGCGTCGTCGATGGTGCCGACGCCGATCGTTTCATGGCCGATCTCAAGCAGAGCCTCGAGACCATTCCCGAATCGGGATTTTGATGATGACCACGCCCCGTGTGCTCACCATGGTCGAGCGACGGGTCACGGCGAGCGAACGCGCGGCGTTTCTTGGAACGCTCGCTGCGCGACGTGGGGCGGCCCGGACGCGGCATGCGAACCTCTGGGTGTTTGAACATCCCGACGAGCCGGGGCGGTTCATCGAATTCACCGAGGCGGCCAACGCGGTTGACGTCGCTGCGGTTCATGAAGGAGCGGTGCCCGCGCCGCTCTGGCGCGAAGTGCGGGAAGACTGACATGCCTGCTCGACGGATTCGCATTGAGGGTCGTGAATGGCACGTGTTTCCGTCCGGATTCCTGACGCTGTCCATGGCGGATGAATTCGGGCTCATATTCGTGCACGGGCACGGTGTGGACCGAGAGGTGCGCGTGACGCGATACTCGCCGGTAGCCAGTGCCGGGAGCACCGCGCGCGAGCAATCGCTGGCTGCCCTCGATGACGTCGAACTCGCGACACTCTTTCACACCTCGCAGCCGAGTGCGCGCTCGCCTGAGGCTGGTTACCGCTCGTGATGCCAACGCCCAACGCCGATGGTGTGACGTCCACACCGGTCACCACGGCGATGTTCGTGGATCTGCAGGTGCACACGACGGCATCCGATGGCGCGCTGGCGCCTGAGGCAGTAGTGGAGGCGGCGTCGCAGGCCGGGTTGGCGGCGATTGCCATCACCGATCACGACACGATCGACGGCGTTGCCGACGCGGCAGTGGCCGGCCGTCGTCTGGGCGTGCGAGTGGTGTCGGGTGTCGAACTCAGCACGCACTTTGGCGACGACGAGTTGCACCTGCTTGGGTTGCATCTGTCAAATGCGGACGCGATGCGCGCCGCGTTGCGGCAGTTCCAACTCGATCGCGTGACGCGCGCGGAGCAGATCGTTGGCGCACTCAATCGATTGGGGGTTCCGGTCACGGTGGATGCCGTGCTGTTTCAAGCCGGTTCTGGGGCGGTTGGCAGACCGCATATTGCGCGCGCCATGATCGCCGGAGGGTGGGTGAAGGACTTTCGCGAAGCGTTCGATCGTTGGTTGGGTTTCGGTCGTCCGGCGTATGCAGACAAGCCGCATTTCGATGTGGCGGACGGCATTGCCCTTGTGCATCGGGCAGGTGGCTTGGCATTCTGGGCGCATCCGGGAGACTCGGCGACGGCCGCGCGGGTGGCCACCCTGGCGGCAGCGGGACTGGATGGCGTGGAGGTGCTGCATCCCGGACACCCGCCGGTGATCGCGCAGAAACTCATGTCGATTGTTGATGCGGCCGGTTTGCTTCCCAGTGGCGGTTCGGATTGGCACGGCACACTCGAAGGCCCGCGGCGGTTGGGTGGACAGTTCGTGCCGAAAGCGTGGCTTGATCGACAGGACGAAATGGTGGCGATACGGTCCCGCGCGTCCGGATTGGAGCGATAGCCGTGCCGCGTGTTACTCTGGTGACCGGCGGCGCTCGACGACTTGGCGCGTCGATTGTGCGGAGTTTCGCGGCGCGTGGTGACGCCGTGGCGATTCACCATGGCAGTTCGCCGGCTGACGCCGAGGCGCTGGCCGCTGCCCTGCGCGCGTCAGGGACCGCAGTGCACGTGGTGCAGGCCGATCTCACCGATGCCACGGCGCCAGCACGTATCATTGACGAGGTCATGACGGTGTTTGGACGGCTCGACGTGGTCGTGAGTTCTGCATCGGTGATGACCCGTCATGCGTTCGATAGGGTCACACCCGCCGAATGGGATGTCGTGGAGGCGGTCAACCTTCGAGCGCCGTTTTTTCTCATGCAGGCGGCGGCGCGCGTGATGCAGGATGGCGGCGTGATTGTGCAGATGTCGGATCACCTCGCCTTCGAGGCGACGTATCCGTACCTCATTCCGCATCAGGTCACGAAGTCCGCTCTGACGCAGTTGGTGCACACGGTGGCTGCCGCATTGGCGCCGCGTATTCGCGTCAACGCCGTGGCACCGGGACTGGTGCTCCCTCCGGAAGACCTGAGCGCTGAGGCGCTGCAGCGTTTTCTGAAGGATGTTCCCATGCAACGCGAGGGCGGTCCCGACGACGTGGTTCAGGCCATTCACTATCTCGTGGACGCACGGTATGTCACGGGCATTACGCTGCCGGTGGATGGTGGGCGACATCTCTGGCGTTGAGGCGGCAAGCGAGCGGCCGATCGCGCCCGCCGACCGTGATCCGCTTCGATTCGGACGCATCGTCGTTATTGGCGGAGGATGCTACGGGTCGTGGTACGCGCAACAGTTGACGCGCGCCACCGAGCGGGGCGCGCTGGTCGCCGACGCGATTGTGGTGGTCGATCGGGATCCGGACTGTGTGGTGGGCCAGCGATTGGTCGCGGGCGCCTATCGAAATGCACCGGTGCATCTGGCAATCGCAACGTGGGTCGACTACCTCGCGGGCTGGCTCGATGCGGGCACGGCGGCCCTGCATCGCGACGCGCTGGTGCCATCGCCGTTGATGCCGCATCTGTGCCTGGACTGGTTGGTTGGCCGGGTGCGTGCGCGTTGGCCTGCGCGAAACGTGGCGGTGGTTCCGCTGCCCGCCACGCCGCCAATGCCGTGGGAGCGGGCGGCTCCCGACGGACGGCACTACGTCAGCTTTGCCACCTGGATGTGCCCGGTCAACTGCATTGAGCCCGCCAAATGCCCCGAGACCCGGACGACAAGGGATTGGAGCATGCCACCGGCGCTCGACGCGTTCGTGACGTCGCAACCCAGTGAAATCGACGGTTCGCTTATCTTTCACTGTGTGCACCGCACCTACGGGGTTGGCATGATCGACGCGCACCGCATCTCCGCTGCCGATGACACCCTCGCCGCGTGCGTCGGTGATGCGCCTCTGCGCATGCTGGTTGGCACGGTGTCTCACTGTCACGGGGCGCTCGGCCTCCTGACCATCACCTGACGCGCACCGTTGTCGCCTGCAGGCGATCACGCGTACTGGCTCCTTTGCCCGCATTCACATGACCGCCCATCGCGTTGAACAGATTGTCATCATTGGTTCTGGGCCCGCTGCCTGGACCGCCGCCGTTTATGCCGCACGAGCGAACCTGGAGCCGGTGATCCTTGAAGGCGAGCCGATTGGCACGGAGTTGCCCGGGGGACAATTGATGCTGACCACTGAAATCGAAAACTTTCCGGGATTTCCGGAACCGATCTCCGGACCAGATCTGATGGATCGCATGAAAGCGCAGGCCGTCCGATACGGCACACGGGTTGTCTCGGAATTGGCGAGGGCGGTCGATCTTTCGGTGCGCCCGTTCCACGTGACGCCGAATTACAGTGCACCCATTTACGCGCGCGCGATCGTCGTGGCCACCGGCGCGGCCGCGAAGTGGATCGGCCTCCCTGATGAAATCCGACTGGCGCAAAGCGGCGGCGGCGTGTCGGCCTGCGCCGTGTGTGATGGCGCGATTCCCTTCTATCGCAACAAGGTGCTGGGTGTCGTGGGCGGCGGCGATACGGCAATGGAGGAGGCCATGTACCTCACCAAGTTTGCGAGCGAGGTGGTGGTCATCCATCGACGTGACAGCTTTCGCGCGTCCAAGGTGATGGCCAATCGCGTCCTGTCACATCGCAAGGTCCGCGTGATTTGGAATGCGCGCGTGTCACAGGTACTGGGCAACGACGAGATCAGCGGGGTCGAACTCACCGACATGCTCACCGGCGAGACGCGGATTCTGGAACTCGGAGGTCTGTTCGTCGCGATCGGTCATGCGCCGAACACCGGTTTCCTCAACGGCCAACTCGCGCTCACCGAAAGCGGGTACATCAAAGTCGCGCCGTGGCGAACCGAGACGAATGTGCCCGGGGTGTTTGCCGCCGGCGACGTGCACGACGAGTACTTCCGGCAGGCAATCACGTCGGCCGGTTCCGGCTGCATGGCGGCGCTTGAAGCCGAGCGTTGGCTCACGCATCACGAACCACTATGAGCGCGCAACTGAGGGTGCAGGGCTTCGTCGTCGGTCCATTGCAGGAGAACTGCTGGTTGCTTACCGATCCCGCCGCCCGTGTAGCGGTTCTGGTCGATCCCGGCGACGAGGCGTCGCGACTGTTGTCCGCGGTGGCCGACAGCGGGTGCACCCTGCAGGCCATCTGGCTGACGCACGCGCACTTCGATCATCTGGGTGCGGTGGCGGCCATCGTTCGACAACACGATGTGCCGGTACGGCTGCATCCTCTGGATCGCCCTCTTTACGACCTGGCGGCGGCCAGCGCGTTGCGTTTCGGTCTGTCGGTCGAGCAGCCAACTACGGATACGGTTCCGCTGGCCGACGGAGATATGCTTTCGCTGGGTGCCGCCAGATTTCTCGTCTGGCACCTGCCGGGGCACGCACCCGGACACGTCGCGTTTATCGGCGAGAATCTGTGCGTGTCGGGTGATCTGCTGTTTGAGGGTTCTATTGGACGAACGGATCTCCCGGGTTGTGATCCACAGGCCATGCAACGGTCGCTTGAGCGTTTGACGACACTCCCGCCCGAAACCCGGGTATTGTCAGGGCACGGCGAGGCGACCACAATTGCGCGGGAAAGAACGAGCAATCCGTTTCTTCGGGGATTTTCACGCCCCGGTGCGTGACGGACGAGCGCGTGCAGAATTCCACCTCTTCGACCTGTTCCCCTCTTTCGGCGGTTCCCATGCATTCTCGCACTCCGTTGGTTGGTCGTGGCGCTGCCGGGAAGCTGGCAACCGCAGTTACCGGTTTCGCGTTACTGAGCGCCTGTACGAGTCTGACTGAGGCAAACCCGACGCCAAACCGCTATGGCTCCGTCAGCATCCGGGCGCGAAATGCCGCCAACAGCCGTGCAACCGCCAACGCCACCACCATTTTTTTTGAGGCGTTTACGGCGGCCGTGCCCAACAGTGCGCTGCAGCAAACCGATCAGTGCGTGTACGCGGCAGTCGATACCGTCACGCCGCTGATCAAAGGAGTGAAACGGGCTGGCGCGGCGGTTTCGCTCAGTGTTGGTGGTGCCAACATCAGTCTGCCGTATGACGATCTGTATTTCCGTTACGCCAATCCGGAGAATACCCCATTCACGTACGGCGCGGGCGATGTCGTGCAGGTCACCATTCCGGGCGACGCGGCCGTTTACCCGTCGTCAAGCATCAGCGTACGGCTCGCCGAACCGATCATGCCTGGGGCCGTCAGCGTGCCAACCGGCACGGCACCGATGACGTTCACGTGGAATGCCAGCAACGACAGCACGGCCGCGATCATTCTGTCGCTGCGCTACGCGAATCCGTCCACATCGTCGTACGCCAATGAGCAGATCTACTGCTCGCTCCGGGACGACGGCGCGCATCAGTTGCCCACCACTGCGCTCGCGGCGTTCGTCGCCTCACCCAACGAAAGGCGTTCGCTGCAGATCACGCGCTGGCGAACGCGTGAGGCGTTCATCGATGCGCGTACCATCCTGCACATCGCCACGTCTGTCGACACGTCCCTGACGTTTCCACCGCAATAGCGCCAACGCACTGCGTGCCCCCGTGACGTCGATGGCCACCCGTATCGAGAAGGATCCGCTGGGCGAACTCCCGGTTCCTGTTAACGCGCTCTATGGTGTCCAAACGGTACGTGCTGTTCAGAACTTTCCCATCAGCGGTTTGCGGCCGATGGAGGCGTTTGTCGTTGCCCAGGTCTGGATCAAGCAGGCCGCTGCGCGGACGCACAAGGAAACGGGGCGCCTCGATGCCACGCGCGCGGACGCAATCATCGCTGCGGCAAACGAGATCCTCGCGGGCCTGCATCGCGATCAATTCATCGTCGACCCCTATCAGGCGGGTGCCGGCACGTCGCACAACATGAACGCGAATGAGGTGCTGGCAAATCGCGCCAACGAACTGCTGGGCGAGGCGCGTGGCACGTACGCACCGGTGCATCCGAATGACCATGTGAATATGGCCCAAAGCACCAATGACACCATCCCCACCAACATTCGCCTGGCGACGCTGCGCCAACTCCCGGCACTGCTGCAGGCCATCAGCTCACTGTGTGAAGCGTTGGCCGGGAAGGGACTGGAGTTCGACGGCATCGTGAAGGCCGGTCGCACTCATCTGCAGGACGCGATGCCAATTCGTCTGGGGCAGGAATTCACCGCCTATGCCGGAACGCTTGTACGTTGTCGAAAACGCATCGTTGAGGCCGCGGACTACCTCAACGACCTGGGAATCGGTGGATCGGCGGTCGGCACGGGTGTGACGGTCGAGCCGCAGTACCCGGCCCTCATGGTCCGTCATCTCAAGGCGATCACGGGTATCGAGACGCTACGGGTTGGCGAGGATCGCATTCAACTCATGCAGAGCATGGGTGACGCGGCAGCGTTTTCGGCGTCCATGCGCGGGCTCGCGCTTGACCTGTCGAAAATCGTCAGCGACTTGCGTCTCATGGTCTCGGGGCCGCGAACCGGACTTGACGAGATCGCGCTGCCCGCCGTGCAACCTGGATCATCGATGATGCCCGGAAAGATCAATCCCTCCGTGCCCGAGATGGTCAATCAAGTGTGCTTCCAGGTGATTGGCTGCGATACAACGGTGGCCATTGCGGCCGAACATGGACAGCTCGAACTGAACGTGATGATGCCGGTGATTGCACACAATATTCTCCTGTCGATGCACATCCTCACCAACGCGATCAACACCCTGACCGAGCGGTGCGTGAAAGGCATCTCGGCGAACGCGGAGATGTGTGCGTATTGGGTGGAACGGTCTGCCGCCCTGGCGACGGCCCTGATGCCGCGGATCGGATACGCCGCGGCGGCGGAAATCTCGAAGCGGTCGGTCAGCGAGGGGGTGCTCATTCGGGAACTCGTCAAGCGCGAGCACATACTGCCGGACCACGAGATCGACGCCATACTCGATCTCCGCAAGATGACAGAAATCGGGGTGCCGTCGGGCACCCACGCGTCGGCTGCCGGCGGCTGATCCGGCGGCGCATTCCGCCCGCCAAACGCGGCGCGGAAGCGGCCGGAATGCCCGCGGGCGCTTGTCCCGTGCGACCAGCGCCCCTAGTCTCTAGAGTAGCGTCTCCGCCATGTCTTCCATTTATCGTTGAGGGGTGAAGGCGGAGGAGTGAGGCCGGAGGAGTGAGGCCGGAGGGGTGAGCAGGTGAAGGGGTGAGG
>JANOKE010000963.1:0-9188 GCA_031419135.1 Gemmatimonadaceae bacterium | reverse complement strand
CGGCAGCGACGCCGCCGGTGCGTTGCACTACCTGCAGCTCCGGGACGCGTATTTCGATGTGTCACTCGACGCGCAGAAGGAGCACCGGGTCCGCATAGGACAGAGCAAGGTGCCATTCGGTTTCGAGAATCTGCAGTCCTCGCAGAACCGCTTGCCGCTGGACCGCCACGATGGACTGAACAGCGCTGTGCCGAACGAGCGCGACATGGGGGTCTTCTACTATTGGGCCTCCACCACGGCACGCCAGCGTTTCAAGATCCTGACGGACAGTGGCTACAAGGGATCTGGCGACTACGGAGTTTTTGGCGTGGGCGTGATGAACGGACAGACCGCCAATCGTCCCGAAGCCAACAACTCGCTGCACAAGGTTGCGCGACTGAGCTATCCATGGCGCCTCTCCAACGGACAATTCGTGGAAGCGGGTATCTCGGGCTACAGCGGTCGCTTCGTTCTCCCCGCGAAGTCGAGTGGCGTGCAGGCACTGCCCGAGTACACCGACGAGCGCGTGGCGCTTTCGCTGGTCTGGTATGCACAACCCTTCGGTGTTGTCGCCGAGTACAACTGGGGCAAAGGACCGGAGTTTCAGGCGGCGTCACGCTCCATCAACGAGCGTTCACTCGAGGGCGGTTTCGTCCAGACCATGTACCGGTGGCGAACCCATGGCCAGGTGGTCCAACCCTTCGCCCGACTGCAGAGTTTTCACGGCGGCAAAAAGGCCGAACAGGATGCGCGGCGCTACGAAGTGCACGAAGTCGAAGCCGGAGTGGAGTGGCTCCCCTTCGCCAACTTCGAACTGACCGCGCAGTACACCATGTCCAACCGCGTTTTCGAGGATGCCGCCACGATCGGCAATCGGCAGAAGGGAAATTTCCTGCGGCTGCAGGCGCAGATCAACTACTGACGATCATCGCGCGGGACAGTATACCTTGGCCGACGGATTGCTCACCCAATCTTTCGCATCGCGCCCGTTACCTCAACCACCCGGTCAATATCCGCCGGACTCACATACAGATGCGCTGACAAGCGCACGCCCCTGCTTCCGCCCTGCGCCCTCACGCGAATCTTGCGCTCCCACAGCGCATTCTGCAGATCCCGTCCCGGCTGCCCGTTAAACGAGAATGTCGTGATCCCGGCTGCCAACCGCGCGTCGCCCGGTGACGACACCCGCGCCAACGGAACATGCGACAGCCCCTCGCGCAACCGCGTAGTGAGCATGGTATCCCAGCGTTCGATACGATCAATGCCGATGCGGTTGATAAACCTGATCGCGGCACGTAACCCGAACATCACTGGCAGACTCCCCGTACCGTAGTGCATGAAGCGAAACGCTCCGGTGCTGTCGTCATCAAAGCCGCCGCTGGCGAGAGTGTTCCACACGCGCGGCTGCAGCGCGCGTGTGATGTACAGGATGCCCGTGCCTTTCGGAGCGAGCAGCCACTTGTGCGGGCTCGCCACGTAGGCGTCGCAGCCCAATTGCTTCACGTCCACCTTGATCTGTCCGATGGCCTGCGCGCCGTCCACAATGGCCAGTGCCCCACGCTCCCGTGCCAGGGTACACAGTTCGCGCGTCGGGAATCGCACACCCAGCCCTGATGTGATCTGGCTGAACATCACCACCCGCGTGCGTGAGGTGATGGCATCAGCGAACGCCTGCAGAATGGCGTCGGGTCCCTGGTTGAACACCGCTTCCATCGGGACCTGCCTGACCACCACGCCATGCCGCTTGCCACGCAACAACCAGCCCCCAATGCCCCCCGAGTGTTCCTGGTCGGTCGTCACCACTTCATCGCCAGAGGCCAGGTCGAGCCCGTTGGCAATCATGCTCATCCCCATCGTCGCGTTCTGTGTGAACGCGATTTCTTCCGGCGGCGCATTGATAAACGCGCCGGCCTCGGCACGGAAATCGGCCAATTGCTGGTAGCCGGTCAGCGGCTCGCCGTCGGCCTGGAAGTAGGGCCAATCCGGCAAATCGCGCTCAAGATTCTGCAGTCCGCCCACCAGCGCCGTCATCACTTCACGCGGCGATGCGCCAAGGGTGCCGGTATTGCAGTAGGTGACGTTGGTCGGAAACAGAAACTGTTTGCGCGCAGCCGCGAAAACGCTCGCGTCGGTATCGTCCGCAGTCGGCACGAACGGTTCGACCTCGGCCAGGCCGCTCGGCGCATCGAACCCCCACGACGGCACCACGCCGGCCGCAAGAACACCTGAGGCGGCAAGTTGCGAAAGAAACTGTCGGCGGTCGGCGCGGTTGGACACGAGAGGCTCCGATTAAGTGTCTCTGAATAGGCGGGCTCTGGCGTGGCCGTTCCAGCTTCTTGCGCAGCCAACCAGATGCTGTATGGTCAAGCTAGCGACGGCGATTCGCCTTCGCGCCGGGATAACCGGCGAGACTCCACGACCGTCGATCGAGGCCTTCATGCAGCCCATCACTACCTCTCACGCGGTCGCGCTGGCATTCGCGGCTGTCGCAGCTACATCATCGCCTCACCTGCCCATCGCCGCGCAACCGCCGGGGCCACCGCCGCTCACGCAGAAGCTGGCAATCGGCCCTGAGTTCGTAACCGGGACGCTCCCCAACGGACTGCGCTACTACATCCGCAAGAATGGCGAGCCCGCCAAACGCATGGAACTGCGGCTGGCCGTCAATGCCGGTTCAATTCTTGAAGATGCCGATCAGCTGGGATACGCGCACTTCGTCGAGCACATGGCGTTCAACGGCACCACGCACTTCAAGAAGAACGAACTCGTCAAGTTTCTCCAGTCAGTCGGAGTCCGTTTCGGCGCGGATTTGAACGCCTATACCAGCTTCGACGAGACGGTATATCAGTTATCGGTACCAACCGACAGTGTGCGCCTCATGGAACAGGGCTTTCTGGTGCTTGAGGATTGGGCACACGGCCAACTGTTCGACTCTACGGAAGTCGTTAACGAGCGCGGCGTGGTGTTGGAAGAATGGCGAGGCTCGCTCGGCGCCGGGCGACGCATGCAACGGGAGTTCGTTCCGATCATCCTGAAGGATTCGAAATACGCCACCCGTGATCCCATCGGCAGCGACGAAAGCATTCTCAAAGCGCAGCCGTCCACGCTCCGTCGCTTTTACAAAGACTGGTATCGTCCCGACCTGATGGCCGTTATCGCGGTTGGCGACTTCGACGTCGCAAGGATCCAGGCGCTGATCACGCAACATTTCGGCGGCATCCCCCGCGTGCCGAACGCGCGTCCGCGTGCGATCGCCGCCGTGCCCAACAACAAGACGCCATTGATTGCCATCACGTCCGACGTGGAAGCCACGAGCTCAGGCGTCACGATCGGCTACAAGCGACCACATAAGGTCGTCGCCACGGTTGGCGACTATCGCACACAAATGGTGGAACGCCTCTACTTTGCGATGATTAACGCGCGACTTGGCGAGATCACGCAGAAACCGGATGCGCCGTTCCTCGGGGCGTCCGTCTCCAACGGATCGTTCTTCGCCCGCAACATGACCGCGTTCACGTTCGGCGTGGGTGTGAAGGATGGCGGCGTCGAACGGGGCGCGGAAGCGGCGCTGGCAGAGGCGCGACGCGTGGAGCAGTTCGGGTTTCTGGCGTCGGAGTTGCAGCGCGCCAAGGACAACACCATGCGCGGACGCGAACGGATGTTTGCCGAGCGCGAGAAGACAAGCTCCGCAGCGCGCGTAGGTGAACTCGTTCGAAACTTCCTGGAAGACGAAGACATTCCCGGCACGGAAGCCGAGTACAACCTGCACCGACAGTTCCTGCCGGGAGTCACGCTGGCCGAAGTGAATGCGCTGGCGAAAGGGTGGATCACCGACACTAACCAGATTGCGTTGATTACGACGCCGAAGAAGGCCGGTGTGTCGGTACCCACGGAAGCGCAGATTCTCGCCGTGTTCGACCGCGCATCGAAAGCAACCGTCACGGCCTATACCGAAACGGTGAACGAGGCGCCGCTGGTGGCGAGTCTGCCGACGCCGGGTCGCGTGGTGAGTACCAAATCCATCGACGCGGTAGGAGTGACCGAATGGAAGCTGTCCAACGGGGCTCGTGTGTTGGTGAAGCCTACCACGTTCAAGGCCGACGAGGTGCTGTTCAGTGCGTACAGCCCAGGCGGCACATCGTTGGTGCCCGACGCCGACTACATGTCGGCGAGCAATGCCAGCGGGATCGTCAGTCGCAGTGGTATTGGTTCGTTCAATCTCATCGACCTCAACAAAAAGCTGGCAGGAAAGGCGGCGAACGCCGGCGCGTTTATTGGTACCACGTCGGAAGGCCTGAACGGTACGGCGTCGCCGAAAGACCTCGAAACGCTGTTTCAACTCGCCCACTTGCGCTTTACCGCACCGCGACTCGACACACTCTCGTGGCGCGCAGCGAAAGCGCAGATGGAGGCAGGCGTCGCCAATCGAAACGCGAGTCCGATGACGGCGTACATCGACACCCTCACCGCGGTGATGACCCAGCAGCATTTCCGGGCGCGCCCGATCACGACTACCACTCTCACCGAGATCAACCCACAGCGCGCGCTCGACATTTACCGGGACCGGTTTTCAAACGCTGGTGATTTCACATTCGTGTTCGTGGGCAACGTCACGCCCGATTCGCTCAAGCCGCTGGTTGAGAAGTACCTGGCGTCGCTGCCTGGCACGGGTCGCGTGGAAACCTGGAAAGATGTTGGCGGCGCACCACCCCCTGGCGTGATCGAAAAGGTCGTGCGCAAGGGCACGGAACCGCAGGCGCAAACTGCCGTCATCTTCACTGGTCCCTTCGTCTACACACCGCAAACGCGATTCGACATGCTCGCCCTCACCACCCTCGCGCAGATGTGGCTCACCGACGCGCTCCGCGAGGAAATGGGCGGCACGTACAGTCCGTCCCTCGGCGGTTCGGGCGCCAAGGTGCCGCGCGCCGAGTATTCAATCAGCGTGCAGTACGCCTCGTCGCCGGCCAACGCCGAGAAGCTCACGGCGCGCCTGTTTCGGGTGATCGATTCGCTCAAAACGCAGGGGCCAACCGAAGCCGACGTCAACAAGGTTCGGGAAACGGTCATGCGCGGACGCGAAACGAGTCTCAAAACCAATGGGTTCTGGGCGGCGAACATCGCGTCGCGCGATCAGAGTGGCGAAGATATCGCCGGGCTGCTCGCTCCGTACGACGCTATGGTGGGGAAGCTCACGGCCAGGCAAATCCAGGATGCCGCCAAGCTCTACTTCAACACCAAGCGGTATGTAAAGATCGTGCTGTTGCCGGAAAACGCGACACCATAGTCGCCGCTAGCGCGGGTGCCATGCATCGCGCGACGCCAGTTTACCAGACCCCGGCGCGCCGATCACGCGACCCTGCTCTACAACCACTTCTCCGCGCCGTACGACGGTTACTGGCCAGCCGGTCACACGCCAGCCCTCGTACGGCGAGTAGTCCGAATTCGAGAGGTCGTTGACCGCCAGCACGGCAGCGGTGCGTCGCGGGTCCCAGATCGCAATGTCGGCGTCGGCGCCTTCACGAATAACGCCCTTCCTCGGGTAAAGCCCGAAGATTTTGGCGGCATTGGTGGACGTGGTCTGGACAAATCGCTGCAGAGAGAGTTTCCGCTTTCCTACGCCTTCCGAAAAATACATTGGCAGCATGAACTGCAGGTCGCTCGCGCCGGGGCGCACGCGCGCGATGGACAGCGATGGGTCCATTTTCTGTTCGCGTGTCCAGGGTGCGTGATCGGTGGCCAGCACGTCGATGTCGCCACTGATCAGGGCCCCGAACATTGCGTCTACATCGGTGCGCGGACGCAAGGGCGGCTGGCCCACATACAGCTGGTAGTCAACGCCGCGAAGCTTCTCATCGGACAGGTGAATGAAGAGCGGACGTGTTTCGATGAACAGTGGCAGCCCAGACGCCCGACTCGACCGAACGGCCGCGAGCGCCCGCGCCGACGACAGGTGAACGATGTAGACCGGCGCTTGCGTACTCTCGCACAGCGTCGCCGCCAGTTGCGTCGCCGCCACTTCGGCGACTACCGGTCGCGACTCGATGTAGTGGTCGAGTGAGGTACGGCCTTCGGCGGTGAGCTTGCGCACTGCGGCCGCCAGCAGCGCTCCGTCTTCGCAGTGGAGCATGGTCACAACGCCCGCGTCGCGCGCCGCCTCAAGCGTCTTGATCACCCACTCGATCTGCGCACCGAAATCGGTGCGCACCATAAAGAACTTGATGCTGGGCTGGCCGCGCTGCACGAGTTGCGGCAAGGCCGCAATGAGATCGGCCGTGGGCGGCCATATGGCGGAGTGCAAGATCACATCCGCGATTGCTCCGGCGCGAACCGCAACACTCATGCGGTCGAGTGCCGCGAGTGCACCCTCACCCTGCCGAGGTGTGGAGAATGTGCCAATCGTGGTGATGCCGCCGGCCAGCGCCGCCATTGAACCGCTGGTGAGATCGTCGGCAAAGCCGGGTTGCAGGTGGGTGTGCGGGTCGATGCCGCCCGGCATCACCAGATGGCCCGTGGCATCAATCACTCGCGCCCCCGGGCCGGGCGTCAGGTTGCGCGCCACCTGCACAATGGATTGACCGGCAATGCGCACGTCGGCATTCATGACGCCGTCGGCGTTCACCACGCGTCCACCGCGGATCAACAGCTCATCGGCAAATCCGGCCAGCCTGTTTGTTGCACGAGTGACTCGCGGAATCGCGGACGCCAGGCCGGCGACCGCGAGCGTGCGGACCAACTCGCGACGGGAGATCTCAGCGGTCATTTTATGCGTTGGCGAACGTTACACCCGCGATGGACCGAGCTTGTAGATTCGCGCCGCGTTGCCACCCAGTATCGCGTCCCGGTCGGCGTCGCTCACGGGCAACGACATCAAAGCCGCCTTCATGGCGGGAATGCTGCCAATGGCATGCGGGTAATCGCTGCCGGCCAGAATATGGCTGGCACCGGCGAATTCGATTCCCAACATCAGCGACGCCTTATCGAAATTCACGGTATCGTAGTACCACGTTTTCAAATACTCGCTGGGCGGCCTGGCAATATGGGCCCGGCACTCCTTGAAGGCATGAAAGCCGCGATCGAGTCGCTCGGCCAGATACGGAATTGCGCCACCCAGATGACCGAGCACCCACTTGATGCTGGGATAGCGTTCGGCCACGCCGCTAAACACCAGGTGCGACGCGGCTATGGTTGTGTCGAACAGAAATCCGACCAACGGCATCAGCCAGTACTCCCGCATCGCGTCGACGTTGATGGGATTGGTGGGATGAATATGCAGCACCGCGCCGCGATCGTTGGCCGCCTCGTACAACGGCCAATAGCGTTCATCGGCCAGCGCCACGCCATTCACATTGCTGAACAGCATCGCGCCCGGCAGGTGCAACTCATCGGTGGCGCGTTGAAACTCCTTCAGCGACGCGACAGGATCGTTCAGGGGCAGCGTGGCCAGCGCCGAAAATCTCGGCGCACGCTCGGCGATCACGACGGCGAATGCGTCGTTCACCATGCTCGCCAATCGCGCGGCGCGCTCCGGAGTTTCCACGTGCGTGCCGGGTGTAGTGAGCGTGACGATCTGCGTATCCACGCCCTCGCGCTCCAGCACGCTGTGCCGATAGGCGATGTCGCGATGACCGGGAACGGCCACGTTATAGTCACCGGGATAGTGAATCTCGGGATTTCCGTGGGCGTCCATGATCACCGTAACCGAGCTGTCGCCCGATTTCAGCGCGTCGATATAGGCCGGCGGGTAATAGTGATTGTGGACGTCGACGATTCTCACGTGCGCGCTCCGGGTTGATAACGGGGTTTTGCCCACCAATAGTACGCCGGGAGTCCCGCCAGTACGAGCAAGAGACCTGTCGCACTCTCTCGGGGCTGCGTCCAGATCTGATTCGCCACGATGGCGGCCGACGACAGAACAAACAATAAAGGCAGGAATGGATATCCCCACAGGCGATACGCGGGCCTGTAGTCGGAGCGCTTGCGCAGCATGAACAAGCTGGCGGCCAGCAATCCGAAAAAGATCCACTCGGTGTAGACCACGCGTGTAAACAGCACGCGATACGATCCGGTGGCAACAAGAATCGAAGACCACAACGCCTGCACCACGATGGCGCGGTGCGGCGTACGGAATTCGGGGTGCACCTCGCCCATCCACCGAAAAAGCACACCGTCGCGTGACATGGCCAGATACACGCGCGGACCGGCCAGAATGACGCCGTTGGCCGCGCCGAGCGTGGAGAGCATCACCAGAATAGCCATAAGTTCCCGTCCAGAGCCACCAATCGCAACGTCGGCAAAGTCGGCCGCAACGCGGCTGGAGTTGCGCACCACGTCCAGCGGCAGCACCGACATGTACGCGGCGTTCACGGCCACATACAACACGGTGACAAGCAGCGTTCCGATAAGCAGGGCGCGCGGAATGGTGCGTGTGGGATCACGTGTTTCTTCGGCGGAATACGATACCATGTGCCAGCCGCCGTAGGCGAACAGCCCGGCGATCAACGCGGCGAAGAATCCGGACACCGTCACTTGCGCCACTTCGCCAACGGTGCTGACATCTCCCAGATGTGTGCCAACGCTCACACCCACGGCGATGATGAGCAGGATGGCCAGCACCTTGATCACCGTGAGGACGGCCTGCACCGCTGTGCCCTGCTGAATGCCGCGATAGTTCACCGCCGACAGCACACACACCGCGGCGACCGCAACGACCTTTGTACCCGCATCGCTCAGCGCGACAAACGTGCCAACATAGCGCGCGAAGATCGTCGCGATCGCGGCGATGATTCCGGAATGCATGGTCCAGAACATCGCCCAGCCCCAGAGAAATCCCACCACCGGCGAGTACGCTTCATTGAGCCACACGTACACGCCTCCGGTTCGCGGCCAGGCGGATGACAGCTCGGCCACCACCAGCGATCCGATCAGCGTGAGCACCCCCGCCACGGCCCACACCAACAGCACGCCGCCAACGGTGGGGACCTGTGCGGTGATGGCCGACGGCTGTACGAAGATCGAGGCGCCGATGATGATGCCCACCACCATCGAGGTCGCGCGAAACAAGCCGATCGACTGTCGAAGAGGAGGCCGGTCTGTCATGGGCTGCGAAGATGACGCCGGGGGCGGTTGGGCGGAAGTCAACAAGGGCCAGAGGGGTGAGCAAGGAAAGGGGTGAACTATCGCGGCATTCAGCAGGGCACAGCGGTGCA
>JANOKE010000962.1:0-5949 GCA_031419135.1 Gemmatimonadaceae bacterium | reverse complement strand
TACAACAAGTGCCGCGCCTGCGCCGAGCCCAATGCCGTCCCACACAAGGTCCCGCCAACTCCCGCCGCCGTGCCCACGCGCATCGTGCATTTCCTTGCCGATGCCCACCGACGTGGTGACCACGCTCGCACCAACGAGCGCGGCGTTCGGGCGTGCACCAACAACGCGAAGCGCGCCATATGACGTGACCTGAATGGCCAACGACGCCAGGAAGTGCTTCCCTTTGTCACGCGCCAACCAGCGGTCGCGCGCAACATTGATCGTGTCGGAGCGAGGCGCCGTGCTGGCAGGCACTGCGCGTGCCCTGAGCGCGTTTCCCCGCGGCGTGCGCTGCGCCGTCGCTTCTCCAGCGTGCAGTGTCAACGCAAGCACGATGGTCAGTCCAACAACTGCCTGATCCGCCGAACGCCATGTCATCGAAAACCGATCAGTCGCGGTCGCGCGCCCATGCCAGCGCCGCCCGCACCGCGCGGCGCCAACCGCGATGTGCCGCGACCGCCGCGTCTCGCCCCGCACCAGGCTCGAACCGCGCGAACTTGCGCGACGCCAGAAACTCCGCGCCATCGCGCCACACGCCCACGGTCAATCCCGCCAAACCCGCAGCGCCAAGCGCCGTCGTCTCCACGATGTCCGGTCGTTCCACCGGCACGCCAAGCACGTCCGCCTGGAACTGCATGAGCCAGTCGTTGTGCGTTGCACCGCCATCCACGCGCAGCCGGTCGAACGGCACGTTGCCACTGCGACGCATATCGTCCAATACATCGTAGGTGGCATAGGCCATCGCTTCCAGTGCCGCGCGGGCGAAATGCGCGCGTGTCGTGCCGCGTGTCAGACCGACAAGGGTTCCACGGGCATTCGGCTCCCAATCTGGAGCGCCCAGTCCTACCAACGCCGGCACGAAATACACGCCGTCGTTGCTGGCCAGCGATCGTGCCATCGCCTCGGTTTCGGATGCGGTGGCTACGATGCCCAGTCCGTCGCGCAACCACTGCACCGCCGCGCCGGCAATGAAGATGCTGGCTTCCAATGCATACACTGGCTGCCCGCGCTCGTCGCACGCGATGGTGGTTAACAGTCCGCGCGCTGCCGTGGGGCGATGCGCGCCGGTGTTGAGCAGCAGGAACGCGCCCGTTCCATACGTGTTCTTTCCACCGCCGGCATTCCAGCCGCCCTGCCCGAACAGTGCGGCCTGCTGGTCGCCAGCCACGCCGGCGATGGGCATGGCGTGACCCACTGCAGTGGGAACGGTCGTGCCAAAATGCCCACCCGACGGCGCTACCGTGGGGAGCAGCGAGCGCGGCACGCCAAACAGCGCGCACAGTTCGTCGTTCCAGTCGCGCGCATCGAGATCATAGAGCATGGTTCGCGACGCATTGGTATGATCGGTGACATGTACGGCGCCACCGGTCAAGTGCCAGATCAGCCAACTGTCGATCGTGCCGGCCGCCAGCTCGCCGCGCAGTGCGCGCTCGCGTACGCCGGGGCGGGCCAGCAACCACTCCAGTTTGGTGGCACTGAAGTACGGATCGGTAACGAGACCTGTGCGGGCGCTGATCATCGCCGCCTGCGGCGCCAACGCGGCGCATCGTTCGGCCGTGCGTCGATCCTGCCACACGATGGCGTTGTGCACCGCGCGACCGGTCGCGCGTTCCCAGAGCACTACGGTCTCGCGCTGATTGGTGATGCCAACCGCAAGCGGCACCTCGCCCGCTTGCGCGATCGCCTCTCGTGCCGCCGAAAACGTGCGCTCAAGAATCTCGTGCGGATCGTGCTCAACCCAACCCGGTGCCGGATAGTACTGCGTGATCTCGCGATAACCACGCCCCAACACGCGACCGTCCTGTGCGACAACCAGACATGTGGAGCCGGTCGTTCCCTGATCGATAGCGAGAATGCATGTCATGTTGGTGGGTTGGCAAAGGGTTGGTGCGACGGAATAGCGTTCAATCGCTGACAAACGGTGGCGCGACAATACCGCGATCAGTGAGATACGAACTGACGAGTGCGCGCGGCGTGATATCGAACGCCGGATTCCACGCGACCACTCCCGCCGGCAGTTCGCCCAGCTCGTCTCCGGGGCGATGCTCGATGTCGATCGCGGCGCCGTGTGGCGTGGCACCGTCCATCGTGCTCCAGGGCGCCGCCACATAGAAAGGCACCGCATGCGCCCGCGCGGCAAGGGCCACGGCATACGTGCCGATCTTGTTGGCCACGTCACCGTTGGCGGCGATCCGATCGGCGCCCACGATCACGAGATCGATCTTGCCGGATGCCAGCAGCGATGCGGCCGCGCCATCGGCCAGCACCGTGACCGCAATGCCAGCACGCTGCAGTTCCCACGCCGTGAGTCGAGCACCCTGGCGCAGTGGACGCGTCTCGTTGGCGTACACCTGCACGCGACGACCCAGAGCGTGCGCCGAATAAATCGGTGCGAGTGCGGTGCCGATGCCGGCCGTGGCCAACGCACCGGCATTGCAGTGCGTCAAGATGCGCGCGCCATCGGCGATAAGCGCGAGTCCATGCTGTCCAATGGCCTCGCACATGCTGATGTCTTCCCGAAGGATGCAGTCTGCCTCATCGCGCAGCGCGTGGAGCAGCACACTGTCGGTAGCGCTGGCGGCGCGCGACACCATGCGGCCAATGGCCCACGCCAGGTTCACGGCAGTGGGCCGAGCCAACGCAAGTTGCGATGCGAAGCCCGGCAGCAAGCTGCGCATGCTGGACGCATCGCTGCCGACTTCATGCTCCAGGGCAACCACCAAACCGATCGCCGACCCGACACCAATGGCAGGTGCACCGCGAATGGCCAGCGTTCGAATGGCCTCGACCACGGCGTCCAGCGTACAGACGTCGCACACGATTTCGCGTGCCGGAAGGGCACGCTGATCGAGATAGCGCAACGCCCGACGATCGGGCGACCAGGCAACGACAGATAGCGGAATCACGGCGAGAAACTAGCTACATTTCGCACTTCCCGCCGCTTGTGATCGGGATCCCGTGCCCGGGATCGTGCATGCGTGGTGCCACATTTTCTCTGCCTGTCCCCCCCGATGTCCTACCAGTTCCTGACGTTTGCTGTGGCCGACCGCATTGCAACCATCACAGTCAATCGCCCCGACAAGCTCAACGCGCTCAACGACGCGACGATCCACGAGCTCGGGACGGCCATCGATGAGGCCCGTGACCGGAACGATGTTGCGGGGATAATGCTCACCGGCGCAGGACGCGCGTTTATCGCTGGTGCCGATATTTCCGAGCTTGCTGGACAGACGCCACTCGCGGCCGCGCGACGGGCGCGCGCCGGGCAGCAAATCTTTCGACGCTTTGAAACCAGCCCGAAGCCGGTGGTGGCCGCGCTGAATGGCTTCGCACTCGGCGGCGGTTGTGAATTGGCCATGGCATGCCACGTGCGCATCGCCAGCGAACTGGCCAAGCTGGGCCAGCCCGAAGTGAAACTGGGCATCCTGCCCGGTTATGGCGGTACCCAGCGACTGCCGCGTTTGGTTGGTCGAGGTGCCGCGCTGCGACTGTTGCTGACGGGTGAAATGATCGGCGCCGCCGAGGCGTTTCGTTTAGGACTCGTGGATCAGGTGGTTGCGCCCGACGCGCTCATCGAAACCGCCACCGCGTTGCTGCGGGCGATGGTGGCCAATGCGCCGCTGGCGCTGGCGGGTTGCATTGAAGTGGTTGATCGCGGCCTGTCGCTGCCGTTGGATGAGGGCTGCGCCATCGAGTCCGATCATTTCGGGTTGTTGTCGAGCACCAGCGACATGCGGGAAGGCATGCGCGCCTTTCTCGAAAAACGCGCTCCCGTGTTCACCGGTCACTGAGGGCGTCGCATCGCCTGCCGTCTGTCATGCTGACCCGACTCGTCGCGCGCGACTTCCGCAACTTCGCACATCTCGATATCGCGGTTCCGTCCGGCGGCATCGTGATCGTGGGGCAGAACGGGCATGGCAAAACCAATCTGCTGGAGGCCGCCGCGTACTTATCGTTGTTGCGTTCGATGCGCGGTGCGCGCGACGTGGACGTGATTCGTTTTGGCGCGTCGGCGCTGCATGTGCGCGCCGAGTTGACGCCACCAGCGTTCGCGCGCAACGTAAGCGCGGGTTACGAGCGCACCACTCGGCGCAAGAAGGCAACACTTGACGGCGTAGAGCAAGCACGTCTCACGGCGGCGCTTGGCGCGTTGCCTTCCGTGGGATTCTCACCGGCTGATGTCGCGCTGGTAGCGGGAAGCCCCGGCGAACGTCGACGCTACCTCGACGTCGCGCTGGCGTTGTCGTCGCGGCCGTATCTGTCCGCATTGCAGCACTATCGTGCCGCACTGCTTCGTCGCAATACCGTGTTGCGTCAGGCGCAGCGCGACGGTGGCGGCGGCGGGCGCGCATCCGGCTACACCGAGCAAGTGAGCGTGTGGGAGCCGGCGCTTGCTGAACAAGGCGCGTTAGTCACGGCCATGCGTCAGCAGTTCGTGCGCGGACACGCCGAACGTTTCTCGCAGTTGGCGGCGTTTATTGGCGAGCGGCTCCCGGTAACGATGCGTTACAGCGTATCGGGGCACGTCGCGAACAATCCGACGGGTGACGACACCGACGATCGATCGGCATTGGCGTTGGCTGCGAACTATCGCGACGCGTTCACGCGGGCGCTGGCGCTCCAACGTCCCCAGGAGATGCGGCGAGGTATGACGCTGGTGGGTCCGCACCGCGACGAGTTGGCCTTGCTGCTGGACGGACGGGAGCTGCGCACGTTTGGGTCGGCGGGTCAACAACGCAGCGCCGCGATTGCCTTGCGACTGCTGGAACTCGCCACGTTGCGCGACGCCGTTGGCGGGACGCCGTTGTTGCTGCTGGATGACCCGTTCGCGGAATTGGACGTCAGCCGCGCCGGGCGGGTGTTGGCGCTGTTGGAAGAGACTGGTGTGGATCAGGTGCTGTTGGCAGTCCCGCGTGTTGAAGACATTCCCGCCGCATTCACGCGGCTCGAGCGTCGCACGATGTGCGACGGCGTGCTGCAATGACTGGCGGTGCGCCGTGAGTGAGGGCAAGAAGCGCGCACCGGCGGCGCTCAGCGACGTCCTGGCGGCGGTGCTGCAGAAAGCCGGCCTGACCGACCGTGTGGCGCAGGCCGGTGTGTTTCCCGAGTGGCCGCGACTGGTTGGCGGACAGATCGCATCGGTCACGGAGCCAATCGGGCTGCAGCAGGACGGCACGCTGATCGTGATGGTAACCACGCACGCATGGATGCAGGAACTGACGATGCTCGAGCCCGAGTTACTGAAGTCATTGAACCGCGATGCAACGCGTCCGCCGGTGACGAAACTACGCTGGATTCCGCGGCGGCAATAGGGTTGGCGCGGCGGTGAAACCGACCAACGCGAATGGGCTGCGGAGCTGTTATGGTAAACCGTTGTGGCAGCACGACTTACAATTCAGTGGACGGCTTGCTTGCGGGTGCGTTTTTGGGTATATTTCGGGGTTGTGATTGCGACGCAGTTTCTGGTCTAGCCGTCTGCGAGTCGCCCCCGGTTTCTCCGCACGAATTCCCCGCCCATGGCCACGCCCGACGCCAACAATAATCAGCAGCCCGTCAACGGCTACGATGCCGACAGCATCACCGCACTCAAGGGACTCGAGGCGGTGCGTCTGCGTCCCGGCATGTACATCGGATCGACGTCATCGCGCGGTCTGCACCACCTCGTGTACGAAGTCGTCGACAACTCAATCGACGAAGCACTGGCGGGTTTTGCGTCGCGCATCAGCGTCACCATCCATCTCGACGATTCCATCACCGTCGAGGACGATGGGCGCGGCATTCCGGTGGACATGAACAAGGCCGAAGGGATGCCCGGCGTCGAGATGGCGATGACCATGCTGCACGCCGGTGGCAAGTTCGACAAGAACTCCTACAAGGTGTCCGGCGGATTGCACGGCGTGGGTGTGTCGG
>JANOKE010000961.1:0-3353 GCA_031419135.1 Gemmatimonadaceae bacterium | reverse complement strand
CAGCACCATGTCGGCGTCGCCGTCACGCACGATGCGCTCGGCTTGTTCGGGCGTGGTGATCAATCCCACGGCTGCCGTAGACACGCCGGCCTCGTGACGAATGCGACGGGCGAATGGCACCTGATAGCCGGGACCGGTGGCGATTTGTTGATGGGACGCGAGACCGCCCGACGAGCAATCGACCACATCGATGCCATGTTTTCTGAGTTGCATCGCGAGCTGCACGGCCTCGTCGATGTCCCAACCACCGTCGGCCCAGTCGGTGGCCGAGATGCGCACAAAAACGGGCCAGTGGTCGGGCCACACGGCGCGAACCGCCGCTGCCACCTCAAGCGTCATTCGCGCCCGATTGGCGAAGGATCCGCCGTAGTCGTCGGTGCGATGATTGGCCAACGGTGAAAGAAACTCGTGCAGGAGATACCCATGCGCGGCGTGAATCTCTGCGACCTGAAAACCGGCCATCAGGGCGCGCTGCGCGGCCGTGCGGAACGCCGCAACAATGCGGTCGATACCGTCCAGCGTGAGGGCGTGCGGTTGCGGATAGCGGTCGGAGAACGCGATGTCGCTGGGTGCAACTACGTCGTCCCATCCCCCGTCGGCAGGGGCCACAATGCCGGAGCCTTCCCACGGGCGCGCCGTACTGGCTTTGCGGCCCGCGTGCGCCAGTTGGATGCCAACGAGCGCGCCCTGCGCGCGCACAAAATCCGTGATGCGGCGCAGCATCGCAATGTGCGCGTCGTCCCAAATGCCAAGATCGTGCGGACTGATGCGCCCCTCGGGCGTCACGGCGGCCGCCTCGGAGAAAACCAGTCCGGCGCCTCCCGTGGCGAGTCCGCCCAGATGCACGAGATGCCAATCGTTGGCCAAGCCGTCGATGCTGGAGTACTGACACATCGGCGACACGCCGATGCGGTTGCGCATCGTCAGCGAACGCAGCGTCAGCGGCGAGAAGAGTTCGGACATGGAATCTTGCGAGGGGACGTATCGCGGGCGAGCCTCGACACCGCGCATGGAATATCGTCGGTTGTGGACAATCATGCCCCCACCGGCGGATTGCGTTCAACACCAAATTGTGCCGCAGCTGCGCGCGGCACGAATCTTTACGTTGTCAGACGGCGGCGAGCACGGCGCGGCGAAGCGCCTGCGGAAGGTTGATCGGCACGAAGTACGACGCGGGGAAGAGGTAATCCTCACCGGATTCGTCGATCACGCGCACTTGCTTATGCGCGGCAGCGGCGCGGTCAGGCAAGACCTGATAGATCTTGCGACGTTCGAGTGAGACCTCGTACCCCGAGTTGCGGAGGCAGAGGACAAAGCGACGCGCGGCAGCCATGATGGAAATCTAATCGAGGTAGGCCTTGACTTTGTACTCTCGGCGACCGACGCCGGACGCTTCGTACCAGTGTAGCTCGGCGCGGCAGATCGTGCCATCGGCGAGACGCACCCGGGCAACGCCCTTACGCTTTCGCCAGCGGCCGGCGCCGTACGTCCGCCTCAGACGCGCGAGTTCGCGAATCGAGGTGCCGATCGCAAACGTCTCAATCGCGGAAACCGCGCCCAGGATCTCGAAGTCCACGTCGGAAATTTACCTGGTGGCAAGGGCGATGGTTGCTGATCGAGCCCGTATCGAGGCGGGTCAGTGATCGCCGGGTGCTCAAGTTGCTGCGCGGATGGCTTCAGGCGGGGGTGATGTTTGATTGACACTCCGTCTTCGTGGTACCATTCGCTATCCGAACCCATGGACGCTGCACACATGAATCCCATCGGTAAGCCCAGTGCGGGAACACCGCATGCACGGTTTGAAAGCGGGTGGGTGGAAACGGTCCGCTCATCGGCAACCTCGCCACCACCCACCTTCCGATGACCAAACGGGTGATCGTTGTCGGTGCCGGCGCGGCGGGCACCATGGCGGCGATCTTCGCCGCCGCCGCGGGCGCAGACACCGTGCTGATCGAGCGCACGCGTGATGGCGGGCGAAAAATCCTTATCAGTGGCGGTGGTCGCTGCAATGTGCTGCCGTCCCGCGTGGATGAATCACGCTTCGTCACCGACTCGTCGGCCAATCTGCTGCGCAAGATGGTGCGCGCCTGGCCCCTGGCCGGGCAGCGTGAATTCTTCGAGCAGACGTTGCGCATTCCGCTCGTGGAAGAGTCTGAATCGGTAAAGCTGTTTCCCGCCTCGCACCGGGCGCGCGACGTGCGCGACGGCCTGATGAGCCATGCGCGCGCGCAGGGCGTGCGCATGGTCATGGACACGCGCGTGACCGCGATTGCGCCAACCACCGATGGTTGGGTGGTGTCGCTCGACAATGACCTTCCCATGACCTGCCATGCGGTCATCATTGCAACCGGCGGATTGTCTGTGCCCAACACGGGCAGCGACGGCGCTGGTTTGCAAATGCTGGCGGCGCTGGGACACACCATGCATCCCACATATGCGGCGCTCACTCCGCTCACCACCCACCATGCGGCCTTCAACGCCTTGTCGGGTGTGTCGCTTGCCGTAACGCTCACCGCACGCAGTGACGAACGCGCCGCGCTGGCTGCGGGCGGATTCCTGTTCACGCATCATGGGTACAGCGGGCCGTCGGTACTGGATGTGTCGCATGTGGCGGTACGCGCACGCGCCGCGCGCCCATCGGGCCAGGACGGCCCCAACGCCAGCCGCGCCGACGTACGGCCATTCGCCGTGGCGCACATCCAGGTACAATGGACGGCGTTGGACGAGGTGGCGTGGGAGGCCGCGCTCAAACCGCATGGCGCGCGCACGGTCACGGGCGCGTTGCGTGCGGAGTTGCCCGACCGACTGGCCGCCGCGTTGCTCGCGCAGGCTGGTGTAGACCCCGCGCGAGCGCTCTCGGAATTGCGGCGCGAAGAGCGACGTGCGCTGATCACCACGCTGGTGCGTGGCGAATTGCCGTGGCATGGTGACGAGGGCTACAAGAAGGCCGAAGTCACCGGCGGCGGTGTGGCGCTGGGTGAGGTGAATCCACGCACCATGGAGAGCCGCCGACACCCCGGACTCTTTCTGTGCGGCGAAGTGCTGGATGCGTTCGGGCCAATTGGGGGATACAATTTTCTGTGGGCGTGGGCGACGGGACGCGCCGCGGGTACGGGCGCGGCGGCACAGGCGTGAATCGCTGACACGCTCATCACTTTCTGGAGGTCGTTGTGAAATCGTTCGCCGCCATTCTGCTTCTCGGACTCATCCCCGGTATCGGTGCTGCGCAGTCTTCCGTGCCGGAGATTCGCTTCGATGCCAACATCGCACCGCTGAAACTGCCGCCAACAATGCATTTCGGCGAAGTCGTGGGTATCGCGATGAACTCCAAACGGCACGTGTTCGTTTTCTCG
>JANOKE010000960.1:0-3418 GCA_031419135.1 Gemmatimonadaceae bacterium | reverse complement strand
GCCGTCGCCAAACGGCGTGACGATGGCGTGCAGCAACTCGGGATCGGCCTGGTCGAGCTTTCGCACGAGATCCCCCACATCATACTCGCAGTGCAAATTGAGGTGCGTGGTCACATCACCCAATCCCATGTTGAGATCGATGATCGCCACGCGAGCCTCCGCACCACGCCTGGACAGCGAGTGCGCGAGATTGACCGACACCGTGGTGGCGCCCAAGCCGCCCTTTGGCGAATACACGGCGGTGATGGATCCGCGCACCGCCGCCGTTCCCCATTTGCGCTGCAGCCGAACGAGCGCCGATGCCAGATCGGTGGGAGACGGAGGCGAAACGAGGAATTCGCCTATACCGGAACGCATGCCCGACAGAATGACTTCGGCATCGGCCGACGCGGCCGTACCAATGGAGCCCATGGAAGGCGCGTCGCGCAGCAACGTTTCGAGATCGAAGCGTCCGCGACCCTGCATCACCGACAGCGGCACGGCCAGCAGGTCGGCCTGGCCGTTGCGCACGGCCTCTGTGACCTCCTCCAACGTGTTCTTCAACGTGGGAGGGGCAAACCCGGCGCGCGTGAACACGGGCATCAGCGGCTCGGTAGGCCCAAGGGCATCCGCAACTATGAACACACGGCGCACGGTCAGGCCGGTGGAAGACGCTTCTTGAGAGCGTCGGCCGCTGGTTTTGTGGTGTCAGGAACCAGACGTATGCGATTCGCCGCCGGTGGATTGTTCGGATCAATAAGTTCTGGCGTTACGATCACCAGCAGCTCCGATTCCGAATTTTGCCACCGGTTGCTGCTGAACAGAGCCCCAAGAACGGGCAGGTTCATTAGCCCGGGAATTCCGGTGCGCACGTTCTCGCGGTCTTCATTGAACAGCCCCGAAATGATGAGACTTTGCCCCGGTCGCACATCGAGTGTGGTCTCAATTTTTCGCGTGCGCAACGCCGGGACACGAAAACCCGAAATCAAAATGCCGTTGCCAAAATCGAGACTCGAAACCTCTGGAAGGACCTTGAGTTTGATCAGCGAATCGGAGAGCACCTCGGCGTTGAACTTGAGCTGCACGCCAAAGGGTCGGTATACAATGGTGATCACCGTCTGGCCACCCTGTCCGGGCTGGGCGATAGGAATCGGCAGTTCACCACCTGCCAAAAAACTGGCGTCTTCGCGATTGCCCGCCATGAGTGTGGGCTCGGCCAGCGAACGGGCTTTGCCGGCCTGCTGCTGCGCATCGATGTACGCCAGCAGGTCTTTGGTACCAAACGTGGCAACACCCGATACGAATCGCCCGAGTCCTACCGCCGACACGGGCGCACTCCCACCCACACTCGGCGACAGCACACCAGTTCCGCCGATGACGTTACCGTTCTTCGCGTCGTACCGGGCATTTACTCCCAGTTCCAGCAGGGCATCGCGACGCACTTCAGCGAATTTCACACTCAATGAGATCTGGCGGCGATCGGTAGCCGTGTATACCGCCACCCGCAGGTGACGTCGGCCCAGCGCCGCGCCGGATAACAGGATGTCTGTTTCGCCGAGTGCCTTGGCGTTCAGCACGATGAGCCGTTCGTTCAATACGACCGCATCGGCGATATCCGGATTGGTGATCGTGATCTGCGTTGCCGCGGCCGGCAGGTCAATGGGCAGCGACCGACCGATTGCCAGCGTTATCCGTTCGACCGGTGTGGGCACAGGCGCCTGGGCAGCGGCTGTGCGAGCGGCCAGCATTGCCAGAGGCAGCACGATGTGCAGGCGGCGCGAAGCCGGTCGAAAAAAACTCACGAAAACTCCTGAGCCAGAAGGGAAGCGCGACATTATTGTGGCGGGCGGATTGAATCGCGGCGCAACTTGTCTTTCCGCAGACTGTCGAGGCGCAGGCTATCCTTGCGATCCATGAATTTTTGCTGCGACTGGCTGGTGCCGCGATAGATGCGCACCGTAACGCTGTCGGCATTGGGTGGAATCACCACGGCGGCAGGGACTACAGGCGCCGGTTTGGGCGCAGACTCCTGCGTTGTACGACGCGGCGGTGCAACCCTTGGCGGCGGCTCGCGACGCGGTGGCAAGCCGCTGCGCAACTGCTTGAGCACATCGTTGGGCCGCGCGCCGTCGGTCTTGATGGAATCGGGATCGCCATAGCCGCGCAGCACGAGTTGAATGGATCCTTCACGGCCCGCCACGGCCAGTCGTTCTGCCTCCTCCGGTGTGACTTCGAGTGTTGCAGTTCCTGCACCAACCGATCGGCCATCGGCACCACGGTCAAACTGCTGGCCAACGGAGAGGACGCGCATGTTTTCCATGAACATTTTCGAGACGCGACCACCACCGGTGGCGTTCTCGCCCTGATCCTGGATGGTGACCATGACGTCCACCCGGCTATTGGGTTGAATCAGGTTGTTCAGTCCGGCCACGTCATCGATGCGCACCGCCATCGCCCGCTTGCCGGGCGTGATTTTCACCTCGATGCCTGCCGACGTGCCTTCGGGTGCCAACCGGCCGGGCACAATCGCCTCGCCCTTGAAAATCGTCACGCGGGCAACGCGAGACACGACGGAATCGAGCGACGAATACCCACCGGCGGGTATCGCCGAAACGGGCATCTGCATCACGGCCAGCATCGTTGACGCGAGCGCGGCGCCTTCGGCAATGTCGACTCCCGCCACCACCACGGGTTGCGTGACCACACGACTGCTTTCGCGCATGTCGGTGATAACGCGATACACGCCGTACGTGGCGCCGGCCGCGACGACGAGCGCAGCGATCAGGATGAACCTGTAGCGGTCACCGAACATGGCACGCGGATTGAAGTTCCTGGAAATTCTGGAGTTCGGCGATCATGGTGACCGCTCCCAGCGAAACTCTGCTGCTACGGGCCGGAAGTTGAAGATGCCTGTTTGGTTGATGAGCCTGAACGCCGGGTTGATCGGGTTATAGGTGTACGCGGGGACCTGAACACTGATGACCGGCGGGTCTGGACAGGCCACCACGACCGTGATCTTCACCGTCGTCAACTGGTCGGCGACCTTGTTCACGCCCGGATTGAAGTAGGACATTACGCGCGTCTTGATTGCGGTCTGTGTTGCGCCCAAACAGGGATCGACCTGAACCGCGGCGAACCGTGCACCCTCGCGAACCGCCGCGACCAAACTATTCATCCGGAAATAGGCGAAGCCGATGTCGATGATTCCCAGCAGCAGTAGCAGCAGCACGGGAACGATGATCGCGAATTCCACGATCGGCCCCGCCTGCGTCTGGCGCGCAAACCGTCGCCACAACACGCGCATCCCCACAGGATGGGTACGCGCCGGTCGCTGAGGCGTTGGGCAATCGTCCATTGGTCACCCCCGGGTGAAATATCTTTGAAGCCAGGGGAGCACGGCCCACCACCAGCCGCAGGACAACCCGCCCGCGATGGCCAG
>JANOKE010000959.1:0-1120 GCA_031419135.1 Gemmatimonadaceae bacterium | reverse complement strand
CGACCGTCGTCGTGGCGAGCCACCGGCACGAGCATGCGCTGCGCTTCGCGCTGTGCATCGACGGGCAACGTGGACGGGACGCCAGATCGCGCTTACCGACGAGCATGAACCACCGGCTGATCGAGACCCGGTTCGTCGGCTCAAGGCCGTGGGTATTGTCTCGTCCACCGCGTACGCGTTTGCTGCATCCGTTGCTTCTGCAGTTCATGAGCCGTCGAATCGTCCGGACACGCACCTCACGGCGCGCAGCCGACGGCGTCCGCGACCGTGAACCGCGTGGTCGATCCTGCAAACGCGCTCGCTCCCGATTTCCGGGATTGTTTGGCGTTTCTTGCCCGACGCCAGGTGATCTTCATCATCGTCGGTGGCTATGCGCTCGGTTGGCACGGCTTCGTGCGTGCAACCGGCGACCTGGATCTCCTATATCAGTGTACAGAAAAGAACGTGGAGCGACTCTGCAATGCGCTGAACGACTTCGGTGCGCCTCCGCAACTTATCGACCCCACGTTCTTGAGGCGCCCGAGCGCGGTTACGCAAATCGGCGTTCCACCGTTGCGCATTGACCTGCTCGCATCGATTTCCGGCGTTTCCTTCGCGCGTGCGCTTGCCGGCTCAATCGAGTCCCACATCGACGAAACGCTGGTGCGAGTTATCGGACTGAGTGAGCTTCGCCGGAACAAAACCGCGACAGGCCGAGACAAAGACAAAGGGGACCTTCGCCGTTTGGCAGAGGCTCGAAAACGGGCATTACTCGAATCGGAAGACCATGACGCGAACTAACGTGACGATCGGCGCAGTTATGACGTTCGCGGTGATGTCCGTTGGATGCGCGTCGAGCGGTACGACAACGGCAATGGTACCCGTTACGCCCACGTCGTCCTCACGCGGCACGGTGGCCAACCCCGCCGCCGACGCCCGCTGGGCCGACTCGGTGCTGGCGACGCTCACCTTGCGCCAGAAGGCGGCGCAAATGGTGTGGGTGTGGACCCTCGGCGACTACACCGCCATTGACGCGCCCGCGTACACCAACATCGAGCGACTGGTTCGCGAGCAGGAACTGGGCGGGATCATCGTATCGGTTGGTGGGCCGTTGGACATCGCCTCCAAAACGAATGCGTTG
>JANOKE010000958.1:0-5865 GCA_031419135.1 Gemmatimonadaceae bacterium | reverse complement strand
GCCGCTGGAAGAAGTGCGTGCTCGAACGTTGTAGGCGAATCATCGCTGTCGAATCACCGCGCACGTTGCTGCCGGCGACGTATCCAAAGAAGGCATACGTCCGGTTGCTCCACTGGTGTTCCCAGTCCACGCCAGCACTCAACGCACTCGAAGGCAGGACCGCGAATGACCGATCCAGCGGCAGTTGGCGCGACTGCAGTGTCGCGATCGCGCCGAGCGTCGACGTGCCTCCGTTGAAGTCCTGTCGCAACCGGAACGCACTGTGCACTGCACCGGGCTCGGCGATGAACGGGCGCGTCTCGGACGAGTCCTCAAACCACGCGCGTCCGGTGACCCGGTCGGTGAGCGCCGTGATCGCACCAATCGAAAGGCCGCCCGCCGTTCGCCCGGTGAGCTTCACCGCGCCGACGATCGTCGCCGCGTTCGGGACGTCGACATGGTCGGACCCGGAAGGTGCCCTACCGGTTGGGCTCCGACCGATGCGTCGGCCGTAGAACAGTCGGTTGTTTCCGCCTGAGAGCGTGAAGTCGAAAATGCGCGCGTCTTGAACGAAGAAAGGGCGCCGTTCCTGCAAGAATATTTCGAACGCGGTGAGGTTGATTACGGCTGGATCCGACTCGACTTGGCCGAAATCCGGGTTGATGGTCGCGTCGAGTGTGAACGAGGACCCCAAGCCGAAGCGCATGTCGAGACCGGCGCGACGCGTGCCACTGGAACCGTCCCTGAACGGGTTCCCCGGCTCGGCAGGCTCGAAGTCGCCTCCGCCAGTGATGTATGGGCGCAACTCCACGCGGCGTGGCGCCCGTTCCGTCCGCATGGACGCAAGAGTCCCGAACTGCGAGACCTCACCGCGCTGAAGCTCAGAGATCAGCGCGAAATGTGTTTCCTCGTTCGAGTGGTTCCGAGCGCGAGCGAAGTTGACGCCCCATGTTTGTTCGCCTTGGGAGGTTTCGTAGCGGATCTGGGCGAGCGGAATCCGCAACTCTGCCGTCCAGCCCAGGGAGTCGATACGCACGGCCGATGCCCATACTGCATCCCATGCGTCATCATCTTCGCCGTCGTTGTACAAGTACACGTCGCGCTGCACATTGGCCGCCGATACGACGAACAGATACGCGGTGCGCCGGTCGAGGCGCGGGTCAAACGCCACCGCGAACCAGTCGGCGTTTCCCTCCTCGTCGCGCCGCACCAGCTGGCGAGCAATGGTGCCCGGCGTGGAGTCATGCATGCGTGCGGCTACGTATACGGCCGTTTCGTCGAACAGCACGCGAACCTCCGTGCGATGCTCGGCGGGATTTCCCTCCACCGGTCTTTTCTGGACGAACCCGGTCGCCACCTGCGCGGCACTCCACGCGGCTTCGTCGATCCTGCCATCCACCACCACCGCGCTCGTGCGTCGGGCTACCGCGACGGACGGCTTGGCCGTCAGCGCTCCGGCCGGCGGCGCTAAGGCGGACTGGCCTGACAGCATCTGTGCGGGGCCCAGACTGCCGTACACGGAGGCGGCGAAAAACGGGGCGCTAAAGAGTCGCATGCACGGAAGGAGAAAGGTGCCCGTACCTCGGCTGCCTTCAATGGCGTGACTCATTTTAGGTCGCCGCTTCCGTGGGAGCAACCGCGCTATATGTTCGCGGCTCATGCCTCCCGTCCGCGCCTCACAAAATCCGATCCTCACGCCGGCCATGATTCGGCCGTCGCGCCCCGACCTTCAGGTGGTCGGCGTGTTCAATCCGGCGGCCACGCGGCACGACAACGACGTCGTGCTGCTGCTGCGCGTCGCCGAAGCGCCAGTGAAGCAGTCGGCGTCGGAGGTCATTGCGCCGGTGTTCAATGCGCGGGCAGGGCAGCTTGAGCTCACGCGGTGGACCGCCGGTACCCCCGGGCTCGACACCAGCGATCCCCGCGTGATCGTGTTCGAGGGCAAGAGCTGGCTGACGTCGATCTCGCACCTGCGCGTCGCGCGCTCGCGCGACGGCATTCACTTCGACGTCGAGCCGACGCCTGCGCTGTCGCCCGCGACGGAACTTGAGTCGTTCGGAATCGAGGACGCGCGCATCACGCTCGTCGACGGCACCTATTGGATCAACTACACCGCCGTGTCGCCACTCGGCATCGCGACGGCGCTTGCATCGACGACCAACTTTCGCACCTTCGTGCGGCACGGGATCATCTTTCCACCCAACAATCGCGACGTGACGATCTTCCCCGAGCGCATCGGCGGCCGCTTCGTCGCGCTGCATCGGCCCATGCCCGAGGGCATCGGCGAGCCGGCGATCTGGAGTGCGTCGTCGCCCGACATGTTGGCGTGGGGCAACCACAAGTTCGTCGCCAGCGGGCGGTCTGGCGGCTGGGACGACGCGAAGATCGGCGGCGGTGCGGTGCCGTTCAGGGTGAAGAACGGATGGCTCGCCATCTACCACGGCGTCAGCAAGTCGCCGATGGAGTACGCACTCGGTGCCCTGTTGCTCGACGCGAACGATCCGTCGATCGTGCTGGCTCGATCGCGTGCGCCGATTCTCGTGCCCGAGATGCCGTACGAGCGGGAGGGCTTCTTCGGCGGCGTGGTGTTCACCTGTGGCCTGTTAGCCGAGGGCGACACGGTTCGCGTGTACTATGGGGCCGCCGATGGTGTAACGGCGGTCGCCGACCTGTCGCTCGCCGAGATACTCGGCGGCCTGGAATGACCTTCGAGCTGGGGATCAACTACTGGCCTCGCCGCCGGGCGATGTACATGTGGCGCGAGCTCGACCTGGGCGAAGTGCGCGACGAGCTCGCGCACATCGCCGACATGGGCTTCGACACGGTGCGGCTGTTCACACTCACGCAGGACTTTCTCCCCGAGCGGGAGCGTGTTGACGGCGCGATGATCGGGCGGCTGATCGAGGTGGCGCGCGTGGCCAAGGAGGTTGGCCTTGCGATCGTGCCAACGATCGTCGTCATCAACATGAGCGGTACGATCTGGTGGCCTCACTGGATGCTCAGCGCCTCCGGATCGCCCGATGATCTGTATTCCGATCCGTCGGTTGTGCGATCGCTTACGCTGCTGGCAGGTGCCTGCGCCAGCGCACTCGCGGGGGACGCGACCGTTCGCGCATTCGACATCGCGAACGAGATCGACGATGCACAGCGGCCGGTGTCGAGGGAAGCGGCTCGTGCCTGGTTGTCCGCGATGGCTGGCACCATTCGAAGGGCGTCGCCAGAGACGCCCGTGCGAGTCGGCGCCCACCTTCCGTCGCTGACGACGCAGAATCACATGCGCGTCGACGATCTGGGCGAGGTGCTGGACGAGGACGTGATGCACGCGTATCCGCTCTACTCGCCGTATGCGCGATCGTTTCTCGATTCGGAGCTCGTTCCGTTCGCGTGTGCGCTGACGGCTGGTCTGGCCGGGAAGGGACGCGCACCCCTGATGCAGGAGTTCGGGTTGTGCACCGCACCCAAAGGCAGCGACGGCATCACGATCACCGACGACTTCCTCGGTTTGCCGCGCACGCAGTACCTCGCGTCTGAGGCGGAGGGGGCAGCATACTATGAGGCCACCGTCACTCGGCTCGCGGCCAATGGCGCCGCAGGCGCTTACGCGTGGTGCTACGCAGACTACGATGCGCGGCTGTTCGATCGGCCGCCGCTGGACAACGCCGTGCGCGAGCGCACATTCGGCATTGTGCGCGCGGACGGCAGCGAGAAGGACGCCGCGCGAGTTTTTCGTGCACTGCGTCAGCGCCGCGATGCGGGCGAGCTCGGTCGTGGCGCAGTGCCGCATGTGCTCGACGTCAGCGCCGACGAATACTACTGCGCTCCAGGCGAGCACTTCGAGCGATTGTACCGCACGTGGACTTCGGAGCACGCATGAACGGACAGCTCGAACGCGTTGCCACCAATCCGATCGTGCGGCCGGCGCAGATCACCTTCACGAAGGCCTCGGGTGCGTTCAATCCCGGCGCCTGCGTCGACCGCAGGAATGGACGCGTCGTGCTGCTCGTGCGTGTGTTCGAGGAGGACACGCGCCGGTCGTGCCTCGCACTGGCGCTCTCGAAGGACGGGATCACGATTGACGAAGTATGGCCGAGCGCGGCGGTCGCGCGTGTGGAGCCGTACGAAGAGTGGGGCGTTGAGGATGCGCGAATCACGTACCTCGAAGAAGACGCGCTCTACGCCATCACCTACACGGGCTATTCCGCGCTCGGCCCGCGCGTGTGCCTGATCACGACTGACGACCTGCTCGATCCCGCGCGCTATCAACGCCACGGCCCGCGCATCGCCAGCGAGAACAAGAACTGCGTGATCCTCCCGCGCCGGATCGCGGGCCAATACGTGATCCTGCACCGGCCCATGCCGACCATCGTTTGCATCCGGGTCAACGCGCTCGAGTCGGAATGGCCTGTGAACGGCGTCGAGTTGCTCGGTCCCAAGCCTGGCAGTTGGCGCAGCTCGCGCGTGGGGGCTGGCGCGCCGCCTATCGAGACGGAGCTCGGCTGGCTGCTGCCTTTTCACGGTGCGACGTCGGTACACGAAGGCAACGTGTACTCGATGGGATGGATGGTGCTCGATCGCGACAACCCGGAGAAGGTGCTGTACGTTTGCGATGCGCCCGCACTCACGCCGGAAACACCCTACGAGATCGAGCCCGGGCCCATTCTGCAGGTGGACATGGCGAACTTCAAGACCGGGGTGCGTGTTGTGTTTCCCGAAGGACTCGTGGAGCGCGGCGAGGATCTTATCGTGTACTACGGTGCGGGCGACGTCTCGGTGGGAGCGGCGCGTGTGAACAAGGTCGAGCTGCTGCGGTCGATAGCGGAAGAGATGTCTAAATGAAAAGAGGCGTGGTGATTCTTGTTGCCCTGCTTGGGTGCCACGGAGCAGCGCCTGCACCCACAAGCACCTCACCTCCGCCTGTCGTTCTCAACTTCGGCCACCTTCGCCACCTCACGCTCAACGCAACCGTCGCCTTGAAGCCGGTGCAGGTCATCGCGCTCTACGCCAACGCGCCCGACTACCGGCCCACCGGATCTCCACAGCGCGACGGACTCGAGGGAATCGCCGCCGTAGATGACGCTGCACGCGCCGCCGTGCTGTACTTGCGCGCATTCGAGGAGACGGGCGATCCAACTACGAGGGACGCTGCACGCGGACTGCTGCAGTTCGTTGCGTCGATGGAGCAGCGGGACGGCGAGTTCTACAACTTCATCGATACGGCGGGACGTCCCAACACGACGGCGATCAGCAGCCGTAAGAGCATGTCGTACTGGGCCGCGCGGAGCATCTGGGCGCTCGGCGAGGCGCATCGCGTGTTCGGTCATTCGTATCCGGATGGTCTGCAGGGGCTGGGCCCACCAACGGAGCGCGCGGTCGCACGGCTGGCGCGCGACGTCGACGCCGGACGTCTCATCGGCGGCTCGGCGACGGCGACATCCGAGGCGCTCCTTGGACTGCTCGCGCTGCAACGCGCGGATCCTTCGCCGGCACGCGCCGCACTGGCGGCACGCACGGCGAGGTTGCTCGTGCCACTCGCCACGGGTAGCTGGAACGCTCGCACCGACTCGCGCACGTCAGCGTGGCACGCGTGGGGCACACGCTCGGTCTCTGCGCTCGCCACGGCGTCAGTCGTGCTCGGCCGCCCTGAGTTTCTTGCCGCTGCGAAACTGGAAGCCGACGGACTCTGGAGTCGCTTTCTCCTTGCCGGGCAGATTCCGTCAGAGATCGCTGACGGCTCAGTAAAGTGGTTTCCGCAGATCGCCTACGGCATCGGTTCTGTCGCCGAAGGGTTTGTCGCACTGGCCGATGCGACCAACGACCGGCGCTATGCCGTGCTGGGCGGACTCACCGCCGGGTGGCTGCTCGGCGCCAATCCCGCCGGCGTCGTGA
>JANOKE010000957.1:0-4366 GCA_031419135.1 Gemmatimonadaceae bacterium | reverse complement strand
TGCCAGGCCTTCGTGGACGCCCGTGCAGCAACTGCATCTGGCGCCCACGCCGTCGCTCACTATTGGCGATCGTGATGGAGAGGCCTATCTGCTGAGCGGCGTGAAGGGCGCAATGCGTTTGTCGGACGGCCGCATTGTGCTTGCCAACGGCATCTCGACATTCGTCGAAGAATGGCTGGTGTGTTAGACTGTGGGTGTGTGCACCGAAAGCCATTGATGGCGCGGTAGCCGGATCGCTGAACGATTATTCCGTTGGACAAAGCACCTGGTCAGTGTTTAGCACCGATGGCCGGTGGCTTGGCGATGTCACCATGCCTGCGCGATTTGCCCCCACGGAAATCGCAGCCGATTACGTACTCGGTATCGCGCGCGACGATGACGGTGTGCAGACAGTGGTCCGATACACGCTCGGCACGAAGTAGTGCTGACGTTATGATAAGGCTCTTCGTGGAATCGTGTGGGTAAAACGCGTGCATCAAGGGCAGGCACATTGACGGCAGGGTGCCTGTGGAGAACTTGATTCGGGGGGTCCTCGTCTTTCTGGATCCCAAGTCCGCTTCCTCAGACAATTGAACCGCAAAGTTCGCAAAGTTGATTCATACCAATCCTTGGCGCACTTCGCGGTTCATTCTCTTTTTGGCGTGAAGAACGGCAACCTGCTGAGGTGCCAGAGCGGCCCTTTGGGCTGTTCAAGGCAAACTATTTACCGCAGGGTACGCGGAGGGCGCAGAGGACGGATAGGAGTGAGACTTCATCAAACGTATCGTGTGTCCGCGCGGTGCTCCGCCATAACCGCGACGCGATCCCCCCTGCGTACCCTGCGTCCGCTGCGGTAAGACGTCTGTATTCAGGTCCGGCTACCGCACCCCTCGGATTGCGCCGTTTTTTACCCACACATTTCCCCGAAGAGCCTACAATGATTCGTCCATGCGCGCTTCCAGCATGCGCGCAAGGAATCCGGATGTATTCGCCACGGCAAATGAAATGCCACTCAGGTTTCGGTCGCGCGGCACGCCGGGAACAGGGCGCGGGTAGATAGACGCGCCAACCGGTGAGCGATCAAATGGCGCACTGAGTTCCGCGACAAGCTCGTCCCGCTCGATGTCGGAGTGGCCCACGACGCCGATCGCACCGGGCAACGAACCCGGCAACCAGCGAATCGCATCGGACTCGCAGGCCGCGACCACACGCGTGCCAAACGCCGCAGCATACGCAATCGCCGTTTCCAAAAGTGCCGCGTGTTCCGCGTTCGCAGTGCCAAGCGACAGGTTCACGATCTGACATTCGTGGTCGGCCGCCCAGTGGATGGCCTCGGCCAATGTGCGCGCATCGGTCACGAGTGTACGGTCGAACACCTTCACCGGCACGAGCACCGCGTTGGGGGCCTTCTCTCGAATGGCCGCCGCCACGGCCGTTCCGTGACCGATGCGATCGAGCGTATCGCTCACCGCCACCGCAAGCGACACACCCGCCGCGACATCGCCCACATGCGGATGCCCCGGTGCGATGCCGCTATCCACCACGGCTATGCGCACACCACGCCCCGTTCGTCCGACAAACGGTGGGTGGTTGAGGGTAAGTCGCGTGCCGCTCACCGCAGGCTGCTCATGGGCCAACGGCAAACAGCTCGGCGAACGCACCGTCCCGTGTCATCAATTCCGCTGGTGTCCCCTCGTCGGCAATCTTGCCATCGGCCAGCCGGATCACGCGATCGGCGCGTTGCGCCAGTGTCAGCCGATGAGTGATCACGATAGTCGTACGTCCACGCATGACTGCTTCGTACCCCGACACCACCTGCGCTTCCGTAGCGGGATCCAGGGCGCCGGTCGCCTCGTCAAGCACCAACACCGCCGGATCGGCGAGAAACGCCCGCGCAATCGCCAGTCGCTGACGCTCGCCTGCCGACAGTGCGCGACCACGTTCGCCGACAATCGTGTTCATACCCTCAGGCACGCGCGCCACCAGGTCGCCCAAGCCGCTGGCCCGCACCGCCTCCAGCACATCGGCCGGTGCGGCATCCGGGCGCGCGAAGCGGATGTTCGCTTCGATGGTGGTGTTGAACACAAACGGGTCCTGGTCCACCACCAGCACATGGCGTCGCACATCGGCGAGTTTGAGCGACGTGAGATCGTGACCATCGAGACACACCGTGCCCTGCTCAGGATCCATGTGCCGCGCCAGCAGATCGGCAATCGTGCTCTTCCCCACACCACTGGGGCCTACGATGGCCACGTGCTCGCCCGGTTGCACGGTGAGGCTCACGTTGTCCAGCACGGGAGTCTTACGATCGAACGAGAACGTCACGTTTCGAAACGTGAGCTCGCCTCGCACCGAGGCCATCGGCACAGCATCATCCGCTTCCACCACTTCAATGCGCGCATCGAGGATCTCGTGCACCCGCCGCAACGACACGCGCGCGGTTGCCACGCTGGCATACAACCCCATCAACCCTTGAATAGGACCAAGCAGCCGCACCTGATACGCCATAAACGCCACCAGCGTGCCCATAGTGATGGCGCCACTGATCACCCGCCAACCACCCACCAGGAACACGGCAGCCGTTCCGAGTGACAGCAAGAGCCCGGGTAGTCCACCGGCGAAATACGTGAGCGTGCGCATCGCCATCAGGGCGCGCACAAAACTGTCGTTGCGGGCGCGAAACCGCGCGACTTCGCGTTCCTGCGCGTTCATCCCCACTACCAGCTTCATGGCCAGCAGCGTATCGATGAGAAAGGTGCCAATGCCGGCGCTCTCTTCACGCAACACGGTGATAGACGCTTCGAGTTTGTTGCGATACTTCACCAGCGCCCAAAGTGCCGCCGGCAGCAAGGCCAGACTGGTGGCAAACAGCAGCGGATCGAGCAGCAGCAGAATGACCACCGTGCCAATGAGAAAGAGCACGCTGCTCACCCAGGCCAACGCCACATCGGTGGCCACGCGCTGGATCTCGCCGATATCGTTATTGAGCCGGGAGACGATCTGTCCCAACGGCATGTGCGCGTAAAAGCGCGGCGGCAGCGCCTGCAGATGCCGAAACAGGGCCAGCCGCATGTCGAACAAGATGTCGGCTGACACCTTGGTGTAGCGCAGCCCGCTGATGACGTTCAGCGCGAAGCTGGCCAAGGTGATGGCAAAGAACTGCACCACGATGCTGGCCAGCGCGGCCGAGTCTCGGCCCACGAGCGCGCGGTCAATGAACGCCCGGAACAAATAGGGCAGGAACAGCGCCAGCGCGGTGCTCACCACCGACAGGACGAGCACCAGAACCAGCGGCCGCGCATACGGTGCGACGTATCCCAGCGCACGTCGCACGTCGGGCGCCACCCGGCGCCCGATCGCGTGCGACCACCATCCGGTCACGTCCCGCTCAGCGACCGGCGCCGGGTGCCTTGGTGGGGATCAGCGTCATCTGCGTCATGTCGGCGTCGAACGTGACCGTGCGCAGTTTCTTGAACGTGGCGGCGTCGTACACGTCAATGGTGTTGCCCGCCACATGCACATACAGGAGCGCGCCGTTCGAACTCACGGTGAGTCCCATGCGCGAGCGCCCTTGAAATTCTGTCTTCCCCACCACACGGCGGTTCTCCAGGTCGAACGTCCAGAACTGATAGTTGCCCACCTCGGAGTGTATGCCGTAGGCCTTCTTGCGGTCGGGCGTGAGGCGGAAACTGGTGCCCACACTCGGACCGAGCGTGTAGTAGTCCACACTGCGGCTCACGAGATCGACGCGCGCCACGCCCATCAGGGATCGGCGGTTCACCGGGTCGGACATGCGAAACAGTCCGGTATAGAATCCCGGATCGTCGTACAGGTCCGCCCCGAAACCCGCGTTGATCCGCCCCATTCCCTCTTCGTAGAAGCTTTGCGACAAGTCCCATTTGTCCACCTGCTTCAGCGTGACAGCGTCGTACACCAACACATCGTCGGACGTGAAGAAGTACATCAGGTCGCCCGATGGTGAAAAAATGATCTGCGCGAAGTCGCGCTCTTCATCCTTGGGCCACGGGATGGTATCGGTGACGGCGCGCTTGGCCAGATCGTACCGCAGCAGCATCGGTTTGGATATCTCATAGCGATCGGCCAGCTTGGTGAACACCTTGACCAGCAGCACCGCAAAGCGCTCCTTGGGATCCACGTTCATGCCGTCAATCTGCACCGTGTTGTTCGGTGTATTCAGCGTGAACGTGCCCGTGGTCTTGCGGCTGGCAATGTCGACGGTCTCCACCTGATCGTGGCGCGGGTTCAGCACGTAGAAGTGCGCGCGATTGGTCGAAAGCACCATAATCGTGGGGATCCCGATGGTCATTTGGATGGAATCGCGCAGCGTCAGCGTGGCCTCGTCAATCACGAGGATCTTGTTGGCGTA
>JANOKE010000956.1:0-4276 GCA_031419135.1 Gemmatimonadaceae bacterium | reverse complement strand
GGACCACCGTCGCACCAATTCGATATCGGCGGCATCGATGATGAGAATGACGAGGGGGGAGACCGCGCGATCAGTTGACATGGACGTTGCGGCGATGAGAGTCGATCAGTGCCTGATACTGGGAAACTATCGCGTGAGTGTAGGTGGCGTCGGTGAATCGGCTCGCCGCGTACTGGCGCGCGCGGGCTCCCATGGACAGCGCCTTCTGGCGATCCGAGAGGAGGGCGATCAGCGCTTGGGCAAGCGCCGCTGCGTCGCCGGGCGGCACGAGCAGCCCAACCTCGTTGTGCACCACCGTTTCCCTGAGGCCACCGGCATCGCTGGCCACCACTGGCGTGCCACGCAGCATGGCTTCAATGGCCACGAGACCGAACGGCTCCTCCATAAGCGAAGGGACAACCTGCACCCAGAGTGTCGCGAACAGCGCCTCAAGGTCGTGGCGGGAGAGGTGACCATACATAGTCACACAGTCCTGCAGTCCGAGTATGTTGATCGTGTCGACAACGACCGTGCGCGCGGGTCCGTCGCCGGCCACCAGGAGTTTGGCATTGGGAATCTGTCGGCGCGTTGCGGCGAATGCGTGTAGCAACGTGATGAGCCCTTTCTCCGGGACCAGTCGCCCGGCAAAACCAACGGTGGGATTGACCGCGAACGTGGTTTGCGACGCACGCAGTGGTGCACCCGGGCTGAGCACGTCGTCGCAGGCAAAGCCGTCGCGCTGCAGCGACATCCTGAGGGAGTGGCTCACGGCAAGCACCCGATCGAACACCTGTTTCCACCGTCGCACAAGATGCATCTGCATCATCGCCAACACCCAATGATGTGCGGGCAGACAGTGGTGGCGCAGACACGCGCGGCCGCACGGTTCGGCGCACGTGCGGCCGTTGGGCAACGTTTTGAAGCCCGTAGGGCAGATGACGCGGTGCCAGTGCGCCTGGTACAACACGGGCAGGCGGCGCAGGAGCGGCAGAATGCCGGGTGATAGCTGCGTGAGAAACAGTGAGACATGAACCACATCGGGCCGGAAGGCTCGCAGCGCGGACCGCAGTTGCCAACAGGCCCATGGATTGTATGTCTGCAGCAGCGTCCGCCATCGGCTCGTCGTTCCGAAACAGGTGAAGTCGGCATTGGAGCCGCCACCATCGGCGGTGCTCGCGAAGAGTCGTGCATCGTGCCCCTGCTCGCGCAGGCAATCTCTCAAGTGCAACACCGACTGCTCAGCCCCGCCCCGTGGAGAGGCGTAGTCGGAGATCAGCAATATCTTCATGCCACGGAATACCGGGCCATTCAGGCCGTGGCCCGTCGCGGCACGTTTCCGAATCGGCGATCTCGATGCGCAAAGTCCGCGAACGCGGCATCCAGTATCGCAGTGGTGATGTCCGGCCAGAGCACGTCGAGGAACAGCAGCTCGGCGTAGGCGCACTCCCAGAGCAGAAAGTCGGAGAGTCGGCGTTCGCCTCCGGTGCGGAGCAACAGATCCACCGGCGGCAGAATTGCCGTCTCGTCGTTCACCTCGTGAGACAGCGCGGGTCCGGGGTATGCGCACCGGATCGCGGCGCGACTCGAGTAGTCGATGGCGACGCGCAAGTGCATGGCGCGCCCGTGGAGGGTGCTGGCTTCAGCATCTGCGATAGCGCGACGCAACGGAATGGGCAGCCGGGAGCGCCGTCCAATCACCGACAGCCGGATGCCGGCGCGCGCCAGCGTGTCCGCCTGTGATCGGAAGTGCGACGTGAACAACGACAGGAGGGTGCGCACTTCAAGTGCCGGCCGACTCCAGTTGTCACTCGAGAACGCATAGAGGGTCAACTGCGTGACGCCCACCGTGGCACAGTGCGAGACCACGTCGCGCATCGCCTTGGCCCCCGCGAGATGCCCCTTGGAGCGCGGCTGCCCGATCCGTTCGGCCCAGCGCCCGTTGCCATCCATGATGATGGCGAGGTGCGACGGGATCGAGAGAGTACTTTGTTGCATAAAGTTTACCACCGTAAGAATGGCGCCAGTTGGCGCCGTGTACGAACGTGAGTGATTGTGCGGTCGCACATACGGCACCAACGTCAGCCGCTCTCGCCAACGCGTCGGATCAGCGCCTCCATATGCGACAGGTACCGCTCGAGTGCCTGCCGCCCACTCGCGGTGAGCCGGTATTCCGTGCGTGGAATGCGGCCCTCATAACCCTTCTTGCAGGCGACGTACCGCGCTTCTTCCAACTTCCGCGCATGCACGGACAGGTTACCGTCCGTGATGTCGAGGGCCGCCTTCAATTCGTTGAACGTGAGCATCTGATGCACGGCGAGTGCACTCACGATGGCCAGTCGCACGCGCTCATGAATCAACCGATCGAGCGACAGCGGCGTGCTGTCATCACCGGCGACGGACTTGAGTCGCGATGGGCCGGTTGCCGGGACCACCGACGTCCTGGCAGCTGCCGACGCGCCACGCTTAGCCACCATGCCTCCGGGCAATCCACAGTCCAAATACGATGTGCCACACACCAAAGCCCAGCGCAAGAATCACATTGCCCGGCAGACTTGGCATGTACAGCGCGAGGGTACCCAATCCCATGAAACCGGCGCCCATCAAGGGCACCGCGCGTACGGAAAACGCACCGGCGGTCACTACCCCAACGCCGTACAGCAGCAGCCAGAGACCGGGAAGTGCCCGCGGCACCGTGCTGTGTTGCAGCCAGAGCCCGCGCGGATCAACCAGCGCAAACGTGAGCACAGCTCCCGCCAGCAATGCCGGCCAGAATCCGAACAGAAACTTTCGCGCGGGAACACTGAGCACCGGCGTGTCGCTGTCGTGAACGCGGCGACGCATTTTCCGCCACGTCATGCCGCCACCGAGTAGTGCGGCAACGAGTGCCTCGACCAACCACACGCCGATCCACCTCCCGGCACTGGTCTGCGTTCGGGCCGCGATCGACGCGACAATGGCCGTGGTTCCGATGGCCACGAGTCCCCACCCCGGAACGTCCGTGAACGACGACACGCCCTCCATCGTGCGGCGAATGAAGGACAGATCCTGCAGCGCGCGATCATGCAGCGTGGGCGGGACCGACGCCGACTGGTGAAGCGGGGAAGCCATGGATGAATCGATAGTGGGTTGGCAGGTACGTGTCAAGTACTTTGCCGCTTAAAGTCGCGCGCCGATGGCACGCTCCGCTGGCAGGTGGGCCTGCGCTGCTAGTGTTTCGTCGACACCAGAATCGCACCCATCGGATGACCCGTCCCAAACCGCGTGGTAGCATCCGACGCATTGAGAAAACGAATTTCTGTCACCGTGATCGCGGCCACGGATTCCAGCGCCTGCGGGCCACCGGCCCGAATGCCATCGACATATACCACGATGTCGGCAGCGCCCGACTGATCGTTGCGTGTACCGGTGCGGCCCCGCAACATCGACGGACGAAGGGTCCGGATTGCCTGCAGCGCGTCGGACGCACCGGACGTGGCAATCTCTGCGCCGACAATGAGGTTGGCGTTGCCTCGCGCTGGCGCGGCCGCCCTCGTCGCGCTGGCCGCCGCCGCGCTGGACGTCACGCTTCCGCTGGTGGTGCTCGCCGTTCGGGCCGCGCCGCCGCACGCCGCCGTCATCACCATCACGATGAACAGAACGACTCTCAACTGCGGAACCTCCACGGCGGTTGGGGTAACGCCACTGCGGTTGGGGGTACTGCCACTGCGGTTAAGGTACTGCCACTGCAGTTAGGGTACCACCACTGGGGTTGAAGTCCTGTAGGTGCGGTACTGTAGTTGCGGTACCACCACTGCGGTTGAGGTACCACAACAGCGGTTGAGGTACCCCAACTGCGGTTGAGGTACCCCAACTGCGGTTGAGGTACCCCAACTGCGGTTGAGGTACCACAACTGCAGGTGAGGTACCCCAACTGCGGTTGAGCTACTGCAGTTGAGACGTTCCGTGCCACCAGCGGTGGTTCCATAAATCCCGCGACCGAGGCATTGTTCCGTGACCCGCTCGTCCCCCCTGAGTCGCGACCAGCCCGCCGGTCCTGTTCGGGGCGATCCTCCCTTTCTCCCTGGTTCGCTCATGTCCGAAGCTGATCACAAAGGGAGCGTCACTATTGGCGAGGGAGTGATTGTGCACGGCACGATCACGGCCACGGGTCGAGCTATTGTGTACGGCTCGCTCGACGGTGAAGTCACCGCGAGTGATGTGCTGATCGGGCCGAGCGGACGAATTACGGGGCGGCTGACCGCCGACACCGTCGATATTCACGGCGATGGTCCGGCGGAAGTCACGGCATGGCAGTCGC
>JANOKE010000955.1:0-8205 GCA_031419135.1 Gemmatimonadaceae bacterium | reverse complement strand
CTCATCATCGGTGTCCTGGTTGTTGTCGCGACGTATATGCTGGTCAACATCGCGTATCTGCGCGCCCTCGGCGTCGAGGGTCTGGCCGCCAGCTCGGCGCCGGCTGCCGACACGATGTTCGTCTATCTTGGTCCGACTGGTCGCTCGCTCATCACGTGTGGTATTGTCGCGTCGACCGTTGGGTTCCTGTCCATGGTCATCCTGATGTCGGCGCGCGTGTACCAGGCGATGGCCGCCGATGGACTATTCTTTCGATCGATGGCCACGCTGCATCCGCGCACGCGCACGCCGGTGGCAGCGCTGTTGGCGCAAGGCGCCGTAGCGCTCGCCCTCCTGTTGACCGGCACGTACGGACAGTTGCTCGACTACGTGGTATTCGCCGACTGGATTTTCTTTGGCTCGACGGCAGCGGCGCTGTTCGTGTTGCGCGCGCGCGACGATCGCAACGGTGTGCGATCGACGGTGCGCACACCGCTGCATCCGCTCAGTACGCTCGTGTTCGTCGCGGCAGCAGTGTACGTGGTGATCGGGTCGATCATTTCCAATCCGGGCAATGCCGCCCGCGGCGCCGCGTTGCTGGCGCTTGGACTGCCCGTGTTCTGGTACTGGCGTGCACAGTCGGCAGGCAAGCTGCGATGACACCTCGCGTCGCCGCGCTGTTCGTGCATCCAATCAAGTCGGCAGCCGCGATTTCGGTACACACGCTCGTGCTCGACGACCGTGGTGCGGTGGGCGATCGGCGATGGTTGATTATCGATGACGCGGGAATGCAAATCACGGCGCGAGAGACGCCCCGCCTGGCCTTGGTGCGGCCGCATTTTGCCACCGGCGACGCGGTTCTGGCGACACCAACCGGTGTTGACGGCTCGCTGTGGGTCGATGCACCGGGACAGTCGCGCTTGACACTCGAGCTGCCGTCCACTGCGGCGACGCGTACGGTGCGCGTGTGGAACGACACCGTCGAGGCGCACGATGCCGGCACTCATGCGGCGGAGTGGATGTCCGACGCGATCGGTCGGCGTTGCCGTGTCGTACGATTGGCGGAGCACGCCCACCGCCCTCTGGCGCGGAAGTACGCCGGTCCGTTGCCGCATGCTGAGCGACGCGTGGCGTTCTCGGATGGTGCGCCGCTGTTGATCCTCGGGCAAGCCAGCGTGGACGCGCTGAGTGCACGGTTAGCGGAGCAGGGAAGTGCGCCAATGACCGTGTCGCGCTTTCGCCCCAATATCCTGCTGTCGCACACCACGCCGCACGAAGAGGATTCCTGGTCGCACATTCGCATTGGCGACGTGCACATCGGCATCGGATCGCCCTGTGAGCGCTGCGTGATGACGACCATCGATCCGCTCACCGCCGAGAAAGGCGTCGAGCCGCTGCGTACGCTCGCCACCTATCGACGTCAGGATGGAGTGGTGATGTTCGGCATGAACGCGACCCATGCCACGCCGGGCAACATCGCCATTGGCGCCGAGGTGCACCCGGCGCCGAGGTAAGCGCGTCGCAGAGCGATCAGAACAGTTGGACCCAACTCCGTTCCTTGGCCCGCGTGAGAATCGCTGAACCACGCAGCGCGGACTCAACGGCGCACTTCGACCACTTGAACGACGAGTTGCCGTTGATCGAGTTGTCGTCGGTGACATCGGCGTTTCGCGACATCACGCTGCCCCAGAGGTCAAACGTGCCGTTGCCCTTGATGATGTCGTCGCGGGCGATGATCAGGCCGTGCCACTGCATGTTGCCGGTCAGACGTACGTCGCCATTCACCAACAGGATGCCCTGACCCCGTCCATGGTTGATCGTGATACTGCTGCTCGAATAGATGATGGGGAAATAGTCCTTGCATCCAAGAATGGCCCCGCTGGTGCGCGACGGCTCACCCCAATTCGTGGACACGCCATAGTCGCAGGCCGTGGCCGAACCGACTGGCAGTGGTTGCCACGTTCCGCCATTCACGGTAATGTCGGCGTTGGCCGTCAGACTGCGCCAGTTTTCCGAACCAAACCGGACATACGTATTCGAATCGGCCGAAGCGGGATCCGCGTACGTCCCGCCGATCACGTTTTGAGGCTTCTGGATGGTCGCCGTCTTGCCGGGCGCGTAGGAAATGGCAAAGGTGTCACGACCGGCAATACTCGCACACTGTGTCCAACCGGCTGGATTGGTGTTCACACCGGTGATGTCGGCCGAACCCTTGACGTCGATATTGCCCGCCGTCACAATCGCGCCACCGGGCGTGATAGACGGATACGCGAGGCGAACCAGTAAGTGCGTCTGTCGCTGGGCCTCGAGCTGACCGTTGCCAATATTGGCGCGCCCGATCGCAACGACCCAAAAGGTGTTCGCGGTCAGGCGCGTGATATACACACGCGCCGAATCGCCCTGCGCCACGTACACGGGCGATGAATCGGTAACCCCGATGGCGCGTCCAACGGGTGACGGGAGGTTCCGGCTCCGATCCCAGTTGGCGATTTCGCGATTCAGCCCGAATTCCGCAACCGCGAAGGCCCGCTGTTCCACCAACGCGTTGCGTCCGGCGCGAAACTCCTGCATCGACCCCAGTACGGCGCCGGTGGACAGCACCGCCAACACCACCACCGCAATCAACGAGAGAAGCAGGGCCGAACCTCGACGCACGATCGGGAGAGCCGGAGCGGGCGCGTTCGACTGCGCGCACGGCAGGACATCAGTAGTATGGGTCATTGACGGTTCCTGAGGGCGATGCGAAAGGTGATCGAGTCTTTTGGAATGGTCTTGCCACCCACGCTTCCTGAACTGCTGGCACCCTGTCCGCGCAGGGTCAGGTCGATGCGCGAGATACTGCGCACGTTGCCCGCCGGGGACACGGCGCCCCCCGTGCTGTCGTACATCACAAATCCAATTCCGCCGGTGCCCGCGTTGTTGGGTGCGGTGAATGGTCCGGCAATTGGCGTGGCGGCGGTCCAAGCCCCCCCGACATACTCGGCACGGCCCAGGTAGTACTTGCCGCTGGCGCCGGTCACCACACTGTATTGCGTACTCCGGCCAAAACGCACTGCCGCACCAATCTTCACGGAATCGGCAACGGCTGGTGTGACGGTGAATCGCCAACGCGACTTCCCGACATCCAGCGTGGCATCAGTGAACGGCGAGCCGGGACAATATCCCGAGCCTGGTGTGATCGACGTAATGCGGTGCGAGGTCCAGCTATCGCCGCCCGAGCCCATCGAATCGGTTTTGAAGGCGTACAGCGTATCGCCAACGGCCGGTGTCGTGTGCCAGTTCACGAGCGTCGTGCGCGCCATGTTGAGCGGCGGGAGATCGAGCGTCGTGGTGTTCGGTTTTGCGCAAATAATGCCGGCGCCAAGCGTTGCCTGAAACGTGATCTGGGAGGTGCTGAATGACAGGATATCGCCGCCAACCGACGACACACTGCGCAAGTCGGCGGGCACCATGTTCATGGCGGTCCGCAGTTCACGCCGCAAACCCATGGTCTCGTTCGTCTGCTGATAGAAGCGCTGCTGGTCGGTCATCATGCGGGCGAGGATCGTGCCGATCACGCCGAGCAAGGAGAGCGTGACCAGCAATTCAACGAGCGTGAAGCCGGCACGCGTCCGGACATCGGGAGGTGCGCTGATCAATCGCGGCACGGAATCACCGTTGAATACGAGGGCCGCTGCACCTTGCGCGGAATGGTCAGCGTAACCGTGAGCGTCTTGATATTGCGTCCGTCCGTCACGCCCCAGGTCTGTGATATGCCTCGCGTGATGGCTGTGCCGGTCAGGCCATGCACCAGTTGAGCACACGACAAACTCGCCAGCGAATCCAGACGCGTCTGCGCCAGGCTCGCCGCTACCGTCATGCGCATACCGCCGCCCATCTGTCGGGCCACGGCGCCGGCACTGCCCATCACGCCGCCAAGCGCCACAGCAATCATGAGCACCGACACCAGCACCTCGATCAGGCTCACACCACGTCGCGCCGACGCTCGACCGAACGGCGGCGGCGTCTCACGGCTTCGTTGGTTGGCAATGCGGTTCATAGCTGGCACCCTTTCGGAATGATGATACCGGCGGCGCTGATGCAGACAGTGTCACGCAGCGCGCCAACGTTGATGCGATACATCTGCGTTCCATTTGACAGTGGCGTCAGCATACCGCGTGAGTTGTAGCTGATCGTACTGGGGGCGCCACCCAGCGGTTCGATGGTCGCTTTCAACGTCGTATTGAATCGAATCGGACCAAACACGGTCACGGCCGTTCCGTTGATTCCACTCAGCACGGACACGGTGGCAGATGATGACGTCAGCGTGAGCGTGGCGGTCTTGCCTTTCTGCAGCGCAGCGGCTCGCGTCGCGGCGAACGCGGCCACGAGTTCCTGTCGCGCGGCCCGCCGCGAGGCACCGTTGTTGGCGGCGGCAAATTTCGGCACCGCCACCGCGAACATGATGCCGGCGAGGGCCACCACGATCAGCAGTTCGGCGAGGCTCATACCACGCGGCAGCGAACGCGGACGCGGCATGGCGGCGAGGGAGTGTCGGATGGTCTGCACGGGGACTTGACCAACCGATGCAACCGATGGAAACAAATCATCATCGGCCCGGCAACGTGCGTCACCGCCCCGTGCGTGTCCGTCACCGCCACGGCGTACGCCGTTACGTCGTGGTTATGACGACAGGGCGCAAACGTGTAGCGTTGCCGGGCTACAGCGAAGGACGCTCCAGATGGAAATCGGTGGCCCGCTGGAATTGATGGGCGACGGAGAGAATCATGTCGTCGTTGAAGAGATTGCCCGTGATCACCGCGCAGATCGGTTGGGACTTGTACGTTGGCGGCGGCGGCACCGGCGCGGCGCTGTCGGCAGGTCGCGGTCCGCCACCGCCAAACTGCGGCACATCAAACTTGTACGGCACCACGGCACACGGATGACCCGTTTGCGCATTCGGTCCAACGTCGGCGTTCGGGCCGCCAATGAACAAGTCGAGGTCCTTCATGTATTCGCCCCACTTGGTCACCAGCACCATGCGTCGCCGCTGATTTTGCATGAACTCGAAAGCGCGCGCCGTGCGTCCTCCCACAAATCGTGGATTCCAGTCGGCAGGAGCCATCGGACTTGTCGACGCGGGCGGACTGCCAAACGGGGCACTGTTGCCACGACCGCCAGCCACTGGCTCGGGCAGCGCCGTGAGGTCGAGTCCGATCTCTTTCGCTTTGCGCTGCACATACGAATCGAACGCGGCGGCATACTCGACGTTAAGGCCACCGCCGCCGACGCCGGGCACGGTGGGGCGCGGTCCCACGTCTCGTGGCGTCATACCGAGCGCCTTGAGCTATTCCACCAGTTCCCTGGGAGCATTCGGATCCTCGCCAATCCGCAGCGCGGACAGTTTGATATGGCGATCGAACTGGAATGGGGTGGTCAACGTGGACGGATCTTTCTCGTCCACGCCATGATAGGCGTTGAACACCATGGCGCAGTCTTCGATGGTGCGGCACATGGGTCCCACGCGATCCTGTGACCACGCCAACACCATGCCACCGTGACGGGTCGAACGTCCGAATGTCGGACGCAGCGCACTCAGGCCGCAGCGAATGGCTGGTGAAACGATCGAGCCTTGTGTTTCTGTACCAATGCTGAACGCCACGCATCCGGCTGCCGTTGCGGACGCCGGGCCAGCGGACGATCCGCTCGAGATAAATTGCCGTCAGCCGTGTGGACATGATCTTGCGTTCCTTGAGCAGCGCCGAGAGTCGATGCGCCGGCAGGAACGCGATGTCTTCGTCCGACGTTGGCAAGGCACCACGATATTCCTCCACCGTAAAGACGGCACGATCGAACGCTGCGCGCCCGCGCTCGCGGGCCAGCTTCTCCATCAGGGCTCCCGTACCGCCTGGATAGGCCTGGAACTGCAGCGCCGGGGCCTCGGCGTTGCCGAGTGCCAGCGGGGGCACCGCCGGCGGCTGGAACAGACTCAAGGGCACGGTCGCATCCGGCATCCAAGCATCAAGCGATGGCACCATGACGCCCTGTGCACGTGCCGCCTCGACACCGAACGAACTTGCCGCTGCGGCAACGAGCGAGTAGAACATGAATTGACGACGGTCGATGCCCGAGCTGGATTCGAGCTCGTCGGCCATGGCGGCGACCAGCGCCTCGGTGGCATCCAAGCGATCTTCGGGCGTGCTCAATGCAGCGTCTCCGTACGGGTGTGCCAGGCAGGGACTACTGAAGCGAGAATGCTGCGGAATCCCGGGGACGACCGAGAATACCCCACCGTTCGCGGTTGCGTCAGAGCCTTGGGAATGGAACTCCGCGTTACCAACGGGTACCTTCGCCTGACGTCCAACGAGTCTCACCCCGTGCGGAGGTCGCATGCAGCTGTCTATCATCGCCATTAATTTCGCGTACGCCGTGTTTGGCGTGGTGCTGATGTTTCTCAGCTATCGCCTCATCGACAAACTCACCCCAGAGGTGAATTTCCCTGAGGAGCTCAGAAAGGGAAACGTGGCGGTGGCCATCTTCATTGCGGCGATCTTCGTGTCGATTGCGATTATCATCGGCAACTCGCTGAACTGAGCCACACACATGCGAGCGATTCGATGGCTCCCGTTGGTGGCGGCCGGTGTCTTTGCCGTGGCACCGCTGCACCGCAGCGCGGCCCAGCGCTCGGGAGCGGCTCACAAGGCCACCACTTCGCGATACGATCCGATCTTCCGGAAGTACACCAAGCGCTTTTTCAGCGTCGCGTTCGACTGGCGCCATTTCAAAGCGCAGGCCATGGCCGAGAGTGATCTCAATCCTCAGGCGCGCAGCCGCGTGGGCGCGCGCGGGCTGATGCAGTTGATGCCCTCAACGTACAAGTTGATTGCGACGCATCGCCGCGAGTTTGTCTCGATTGACGATCCGGAGTGGAACATCGCGGCCGGGATCCTCCATGATCGCGATACGTGGCGGCTGTGGGAGAAGGCTGTGCCCATGGAGGCACGGCACCCCTTCATGTTTGGCACCTACAACGCGGGCGAGGGGCCGATCACGCGCGCGGCAGCGATGGCGCGCGCGCAAAAGCTCGACGACGCGCGGTGGCCCAGCATCGAACAGGTAGCACCGGCGATACCGCGATGGCGGTACCAGGAAACGCTAGGCTATGTGCGGAAAATCGGGACGAACTACGAGGTGCTGCGAACGGGACGGTAGGCAGGTCAGGCTGAGGCGGCGTGACGGCGCCGAATCAGCTCCACGAGGGAAGCGCGAAGCAGCCAACCCGGTATTCGGTACGTAACTCCTGCGTGCTCAGATAGTGAAGCCACACGCCGGAGTCCTCGCCGGTGTGACAATAAATCAACGCGAACTTGTTGATGTAGCCGGCCGTCTTGCCCCATTTCTTGACGAGCGCCCGATACAGTTCGGCGTCCGTGAGAGTGTCCGACCACAGCAGAATCCATTCGCCATCGTCGTTCAGGTCTTCGATCGAAACTAGCGCAATATTGCCGATGCGGTCGATCACCCCGCTGAGAGGATTGGAGTATGCCATTGGCGCTTGCTCAGATTCCGTGAAGTCACAGGTGATACTGCCCGCGAACGGCAAGGCAGGATCTACTCGAACGCGAAGCTGCAAACGTTAGGCGGTAGGAGAAAAATGGCAATACACTCAGACGGGGAAACTGAGCGCCTGCGTGATTTCATCGCGCAGGGAGTCCTCGGCGCGGACGGCCGACGCCGCTGGGTCCAGGCACGGGAGATCCCAGATTTCGCCCTTGTATCCCTTCTGACGCACGTACCATCGGTTGTGTTCGTCTTTCCCCAAGGGGAATATGGCGCAGATCGACGGTTTGTATCGGAACTTGTTCCCTTCGGCCGCGCCCATGCGATGCAACACGCATCCGCGGTTGAAAAACACGCACCACCCGTTGATGACACGGAGGGTGTGCAGGCCGGCCTTGACGCGTCGGCTCACGTAACCTCGCGCTTCCACCAGCGCGCGCGCGGCAGGACGCAATGTCGGCAGAATTCTCGACAGGTTGGCATCAAGGATATCCTGCTCGTCGGGATATATGGGAGGGCGTCCGTTGCGACAACACACACCCTCGCACCCTCGGCCAAAGGTACAGTCGAAGGTCGCCTCGTTGAGGTTGAGCACCGGCAACATCATGCGGGCGACGTTCCCACGCATTTCGAGTACACCACGCAATCGTCGTCGGGGCCATAGAAATCCGGAATGCGGCCAACCGC
>JANOKE010000954.1:0-4224 GCA_031419135.1 Gemmatimonadaceae bacterium | reverse complement strand
CCTTCCATGGCCGCTCCACGCCCGCTGATTGGGACAGCCGGGGCTGCGACAGAGCCGGTGCGTCACCGGCGGTAATGTCGGCGGTGGAACAGCCCGTGAGCGTAAAGGCCATGAGTGTTGCGGACATCGCGAGTCGAATCGTGCGCATGAGGTGCTCCAAAATTGGGGAAGCGCTGCTGGCAGGCGGAATGCCGTGCCAAGCTCAAACGCGGAAAGGCGAGACCAATTGGTCGAATTCCGAACGGGCGCTTGACAGAATCCGTGTCTGCCTGTCGTATCGTGTGGAGAGACTGACCGACTCGGCCGGAAACTTTTGATGCACTCCCGTCAATGCCTTCCAACGAACCTGCGCCCGCGCCGACCGATGTGACCGACCTGCTGCTCGCCTGGAGTGCGGGCGATCGGTCTGCCGGGGAGCGGCTGCTCGACGCGGTGTACCATGAGTTGCACCATCAGGCGAGTCGCGCCATGCGTCTCGAACCGGTAAATGCAACGTTGCAGACCACGGCGCTGGTGCATGAAGCGTACCTGCGACTGGTCGATCAGCGTCGCGTGGTGTGGCGCAACCGCGCGCATTTTTTCGGCGTATCCGCGCAAATCATGCGTCGCATCCTCGTGGACCAGGCGCGGGCCCGATTGGCCGATAAACGCGGCGGTGGCATTGCCTACCTTACGCTCGAAGAAGATGTGGCACCGGCTACGGAGAACGCGCCGGAGATTGTGGCATTGCACGAGGCGCTTGAGCGCCTTGCGGCCCTCGATGCGGACCAGGCGCGCATTGTGGAATTGCGCTACTTCGGAGGTCTCACCATCGACGAGACGGCGGAAGCCACCGGAGTGTCGCCTACCACTGTGAAGGCGGAGTGGGCGATCGCGCGCGCCTGGTTGCGACGCGAGCTGGAGTTGGCATGAACGCCGAGCAATGGCGGGAAGTAAAGTCGGTGCTGCAACAGGCAATGCAGACGCCGTTGACACAACGGCGTGCGTTTGTCGACGCGGCCTGTGCGGATCAACCGGCGCTGCAACGCGAAGTGGAATCCTTACTCGCCGCGCACGACGAAGAAGTAGCCTCGGGCGATCCGTTAGGCAGTGTCATGCAGGCCGGCTTGCGAACGGTCGCGAGACCCGCAGGGAAAAGTTCCGACGATACGCTTCGCGCGATGTTGCAGACCGGACTCGGAGACCAATTCGACGTGCTGGGTACGCTCGGCAGTGGCGGCATGGGCTCGGTGTATCTCGCGCACGAACGGGCACTCGGTCGGACGGTGGCTATCAAGGTGCTGCGACCCGAGCTTGCGACCACCGCTGGCAGTCGGGAACGGTTCCGTCGTGAGGCGCGCATCGCGGCCCAGCTGTCCAGCCCAGGCATCGTTCCGCTGTACTCCTTTGGTGAGGTGAACGGTCTTTGGTACTTCGTGATGGAGTATGTGCGCGGCCTGTCATTGGCTCAGCGACTCGAGAACGAGGGAACGCTGCCGGCCGATGAAGTGCGCCGTATCGTGCTGGCCATCGCGGAGGCTCTCGAACACGCCCATCAACGTGGTGTGATTCACCGGGATATCAAACCCGCCAACATTCTGCTCGATGACCAGTCGGGTCAGCCGCGCATCGCCGACTTCGGCATCTCCAAGGTGGAAGGGTCGTCGGACAGTCTCACCGCGACCGGTACGTACGTAGGAACCCCGCTGTTCATGTCGCCTGAACAAACCGACGGTGCAACGGAGGTTGACGGACGGAGCGACATCTATTCGCTGGGTGCCGTGGCCTATACGATGCTGACCGGACGCGCGCCCTTCGAGGGAGTGGATGCGCTCCACATGCTAGCGCGCCGACGCATTGAAGACGTGACACCGATACTCGAGATTGCACCGCGACTGCCAATCGACCTCGCACACATCGTGATGCGTTGCCTGGCGCGCGACCGCGAGATCCGTTGGCGCGATGCCACCGCACTGCGCAATGCGCTGCGCAACAGCAGCAGCGTGCTGGCGAACGAACTTCCGGAGCTGGTCGCCGACCTTCCGGGTTACGCCGCCTATGCCGCAACGTGGTTGGTATTGTGGATCGCGTTCGCGTTCGGCTCGGTGCGCTCTCCGGCCAGCCGGTCGCTGCTCATTCTGGTGGCAATACTCGTTCCCGTGGGGCCCGCGCTCCACGTATGGCGAATTCGGGCGCACGGCATGAAGGCCAGTCAACTGCTCCGAATGGTCTCACGCCCACCGAGGTGGTGGGGCACATGGTGGCCAGCCGGATTGCGTGGCGCCCATGATCTCTGGCCGCGGCTGCCGCGAATAGGTCGCGCGATTCGCGTGATGGTTGCAGCGTTTTTTGTCCTGATGGTTGTTGTGGCATTGTCGTTGGACGGTGCAACCGACACGATGCGCGCGGTTCGTAATGTCTCAATGGCATTGCTGGGTATCGGAACACCCATTGCCATCGCGTTCGCGCTACGCTGGGGTTTGCGTCAGCGGCTCGGGTTCGACGACACCATGCAATTCCTCTTTTTTTCCACCACGCCTTCGTCGTTCTGGCGTGAACCGCGCATTGCGCAGCTGTTGACGCCGGCCGCGCAGATCGTCCGACCCCCCGATCCGCACGTGGTCGCCGACCACGCGCGGGCCGTGGAGGAGCTGATCCGCCGATTCCCGACATCGATCGCTCCAGTTGGCCGCATCGCGCAACGCGCCGTGCAACATCAGATCGCCATTATCACCGGGCTGGACCGGGAGATCGCACTGTTCGCTCGCGACGCGAGCCCGGCGGAGGGCCATCGGCTGGCCGCGCAATTGACGATGTTGACCGAGAGCGAGGCCACCACCCCAGGGCGTCGTGAGCTCAGCGAAACCGTGCAGCGACATCTGGATCTCATTCGGAAATTCCAGGGACAACAGACGCTCGCGACGGCGCGGCGGTCGGCGCTGTTTGCCCAACTGCGCGCCGTATGGTCACAGCTGAGTGCATTGGTTGAGGCGGAGCAACTGGGTGAACAGGCGCTGCAAAGCGCGGCCGACCGGGTGCGCGTGTTGTGTGGGCGGATCCTCGACGAACGCCCGGAGAATCTCGCGACGTCAGGGAACACGGGCAAAGGCGCCGCAAGCCGTTCCGACTGATTGTTGCGGACTTTCCGCGTTAGTGACTGGCAGCAACAGCGCTGCCAATCACTGCGAACGGAACGAGGCATTATGCTGCGACGCGTAATTCGAGGCCGCCCATGACCGCGGCGCCCGACTGCCTGCACCGCGAATGTGCGCATCCCCATCGCGAGCGCTTCTTTACCTGGCCCACCATCATCACGTTCGCCCGCACGCTTGGAACCATCGTGTGCGGAATGCTTGGCGCGTACCAACACTCACTGATGCTGTTGTTGTGGGCACTTGGCATCTACTGGATTGGCGACATCTCCGACGGGCTGATCGCGCGGATGACGAACAGTGAGACCCGGATTGGCGCGATGCTCGACATCATGTGTGACCGTGTCTCGGCAGGCGTGTTCTATGTCGGGTTTGCATGGTACGCGCCAACGATGATCGTCCCGGTGGGCATCTATCTCATCGAATTCATGGTCATCGACCTGTATCTGTCTCTCGCGTTCACGGCGTGGCCCGTGTCAAGCCCGAACTACTTCTATCTGGTGGATCGACGCATCTGGCTGTGGAATTGGTCGAAGGCTGGCAAAGCGCTGAACTCCGGACTGTTTGCACTTCTCATGATCTGGACGCGGGATCCGTGGGTCGTGGGCATCCTCGCCTGCGTGTTGCTTGGCCTCAAGCTCATGTCGCTGCGCTGGGTCATGATGCGCGGGCTTCCCATGCCGAGTGGATGCGTTCGGCCCGACCTGGAGCCAGCGCCATGCTGATGCTGCTACTCACCACGTTCTGCGTGGCCATCGCGTCCGCGCTGTGTCCGCTGGTCAATCTCGAGGCCTACATCGCCCTCACCGGCGCGTTCGCGCTTACGATTGGTGTCTGGCCGATATCGGCCGCCGCCGCCGCGGGTCAAGCGGCCGGAAAGCTGGGCTGGTACACCGTGGGCCGCTCGTCCATGCAATGGCAGTTTATCCAGAAAAAAATGCAGACGCCGCGGTGGCAGCGACAATACGCGACAATCAAGGCGCACACCGACAAGCGATCGTGGGTTGGCATGGCCCTGCTCTTCTTCTCGGCCAGCGTGGGCCTCCCTCCGCTTGCCATCATGTCAGTGATTTCCGGTCAGTTGCGCTTCAAC
>JANOKE010000953.1:0-6529 GCA_031419135.1 Gemmatimonadaceae bacterium | reverse complement strand
GCGCTGGCGAACTGCGACAGAAAGTATTCGTACACGCGGCCAAGCACATCTTTGGCACGGCTCTCTTTGTCGCCAACTCGAATATTGCTGATCATGTCGATCAGTTGACCGAGCTTTGTCTTGTCGAGCACGGGGCGGGCGTAGTCCTGCGGCAACACTCCTTTCAGCGCCGGGTTGTCGCGCTCAATTCCCGCCATCGCGTCGTCCACGAGCTGGCCAATTGTACTCTGCCGTGCCTGCGTCTTCAGATGCGTCCAGCGCGCCTCCAGCGGAACCCAGAAGACGTTGTGCGCGCGGTACTCGTCCGGGTCTTCGGAATCGGCACCCTGCGACTTCTCGTTGATGAGCGCGGCGTGCCGCTCCTCGAACGCGTCGGAGATATATTTGAGAAAAAGCAGCCCAAGGCAGACGTGCTTGTACTCGCCCGAGTCCATGCTGCCGCGAAGCGCGTCGGCCATTTGCCACAGTTGGGCTTCGTAGCCAACATTGGCGCTGGTGTCGGTGTTGGGGGAACGCCCCTTCTTCGTCTTTGCCAACCGACGTGTCTCCGGTGATTTGCATTGGCCGTACGCAGGACGGATGCTACCTGAATGTCGCAGTGAGGTCCGACAGTTGCCAGCACCGACTGCCGTGACCGGTCAGATCAATTCGAACGCCGGCGCGCTGGGCCGCGTACTGAACACCTGAAAACGATTCGCTACGTGTGGGAATTGCTTCAGATACCGATCACGCCACCGCGAGGCGAATCGTTCGGCATCATCCTCGGCGATCATCGCCCACACGCTGCCACCAAAACCGGCGCCGAACGCGCTGGCCGCCACAGCACCCGCCTCGCGGGCGAGCGCGACCAACTGCACGGTTTCTGGGATCTGATTCTCCAACGCCACCTCTGCGCCGCGCTGTGACGCCGCTACGATTCCGGAGAACGCATCGAAGTCACGCCGCGCGAGCGCATCGGCGGCCTCCGGTACGAGGTGCCACGTCTCCGCATGGAACTGCTCCACGCGATTTACGAGTTGTTCCGCAGAGAATTCGTCGTCGGCCGCCGCTCGGGCAAGTCGCAACAGTGCAGCCGGAGGTGCACCTGTTGGATCACCCTCGGCCGTTTCCGTGAACACGTCATGCAACGTGCGCGCCGACCCGCCATGCGCATTCCATGCATTCACCAGGTGACGCGCCGTGCGCGCCACGCGGTTGTAGCGGTCACGGGCGGCTCCTGTTTTTGAGGCCACAACACCGCTCACGCCAATCACAAACACGTGATCAGCGGGCCATGAAATCTCGCGTTCGTGACGCACGGGCATCCAGCCGAACACATCCAATTTGCCCGGCGCGCAGCACAAAATGGCGGTCTGATCCTGCGCACCGCCCAGTGTACCAACCCCGCGCTCGCCCGCCAGCAGGCCAAAGTTCAATCCGTTCTCCATCGCGCCGCAGTAGCCGGCGAGGAGCGTGCGCGGCACGAGGGATTCATGCCACCGCGCGTCTGACGCAAGATCGCTGAGTGCGGATACGGCCAGCGTGAGGCCAACCACCAATGCGCTCGAGCTGGAAACCCCCGCCGCCGATGGCAGGTTACTGGCGAGCGCGATATCGGCACCCTGAACACGGTCACCGAAGTTGTGATGCAGTCGGCGCACGACGGTCCGAGGATAGACGGCCCACGGCAATGGCGCTTGCGAAGACGGAAACGGTGACGGATCGAGCGAAACGACCATGGTTTCCCGACGACGCGCGTCGCGCAGCACCACCTTGCGATCACCGCGCGGAGATGCAACCACCACGATCCCGCGTTCGACCGTGCACAGCAGTGACCGGCCACCGGCATAGTCGACATGCTTGCCCAACACTTCGATGCGCCCCGGTACAATCCATATGCGTCGGCCGTCACTTGCCACACCCGCCTCGTCAAGCGAGCGACTGGCGTCACGCATGAGTTTTCGGTATCGATCCGCCACGGTCGATGAAAAACCGGCCGCGGCCATCGTTGCGCGCACCACCGATTCGCTGAGCGGCGGGAACACCACGTCGTTCACGGTCGCGGTTCCACGTGGGCCAATCGCGCCGCGACGGCCGGGATGTCCGCGCGCTGCGACAGGTCGAGCACCGGCAACGCCACGCGAACGGCGCGCACGTCAACCCCTTCGTTTAGCGCCATCGCCACGGCTTCGGGCAGTTCGTACTCGCCGCGCGCCGATTTTGGCACGCGTGTACAGGCGTTGACCAGTTCGTGCGTGACAGCCCAGCAATTCATGCCAACCCAACGCGCCGCGTCCGACTCGACATCAAGGCGATCACCCGGTTTCTCGATGATGCCGAGCAAACGACCGTCGGGCGACACATCGAGCACGGCAAAGGCGCGCACACGTTCGCGATCGATGTTGCCGTCGCGCACCAGCACATCGCGATCGAACGCAATGGTGGCCGCCGTTCCACACGCAACCAATCGCTGCAACGCCTCCTGCGGATAGTAGTTGTCGGCATTGAGGACAAGAAACGGCTGACGACCGATCAGGCTTGCCGCCGCCACCACCGCGTCGGCCGTACCGAGCGGCGCGGACTGCATCGCGAACCGTACATGTACGCGCACCGGTGGCGCGATCCGCGTGTAGTAATCCCGCACCGCATCGTGCTCTGGACCGAGCACCAGCACCACCTCGGTGATACCTGCGTCCGCCAATTCCGACAACACATAGTCCAGAAACGGGCGCGACGCGCCAGTACCCGTCGCATCGGCGATCGGGATCATGGCCTTCACGCCACGGTCGGCGGCGGCCGCCTGCGTGTCGTCAAGGCGGGCCGTCGCATCCACGCGCCGCATGCGCGTCCCGAGCCCACGGGCCAGGATCGCGGCGGTGTGGATCACTTCGTAGCGGGACCCTGCGGCGCGTCCGCCTTTGCCCATGCGCCGCGCGTGAAGTCGGGGAACTTGATGGGCGCACTGCCCTTTCGCAGTGACTCTTCGCTGAGTGGAAACGGGACGCTCCAGGCGGTCGCGTCGTATACGTCAAAGTCTGGCACCAGCCCCTCACGCAGGCACTGGACGAGCCGATACGCCATCACGAAGTCCATGCCGCCATGGCCGCCGTTCTTGCGCGCCAGTTCACCAACTGCCGTCCACAGCGGATGCTCGTACTGCTTGGCCACATCCGCCAGCGGCGTCCAGCGTTCGCCGCCCTTCGCGCCATCGATGTAGAGTCGCGGCGGATAGTCGTTGAAAATGGCCTTGGAACCCTGGAGGTTGTTAAGACGTGAGTACGGGCGCGCGTTCACAACGTCGTGCTGCAAGAGGATCGTGCGTCCCTTGGCGGTCTTGATGAGCGACGAGTTCATGTCGCCGGCCACATAGCGCTCCTTCCACTTGGGACTGTCTTTCGGGACGTTCTGGTCGCGCCACTCGGAAAGCCCGGCCTCCCCAGAGGCCATCGAGACCATGTACTCAAAGCGGTCGCCGCGATGAATTCCCATGTACTGCGCCACCGGACCGAGTCCGTGCGTGGGATAGAAGTTGGCGTTGCGCCTGGTGTGCGGCAGGCGACGCCAGAGGCCTTCGTCCCGGTCTTCGAACAGAATCTGGCGCAGGTCGTGCAGGTAGGCGGCTTCGCCATGAAGCAACGTGCCGAATACGCCATCGCGCACCATGCGCAGCACGCTCAGTTCGCTGTTGCCGTAGCAGCAGTTCTCCATCATCAGGCAATGGCGGCGCGTTTTCTCGGACGTCTCCACCAACTCCCAGCACTCGTCGACACTCGAGGCAATCGGCACTTCACTGGCCGCATGCTTGCCCGCGCGCATCGCGGCCAGTGCCACGGGGGTATGCCACGGCCACGGCGTGGCGGTATACACAAAGTCGATGTCGTTGCGCTGCACGAGTCGTTCGAAATCGCGTTCGCCGTTGAAAAACAGCGTGGGCTCTTTCTGGCCCGCCTTGGTGACCATCGCGGCGGCCCGACGCACCTTGTCCTCAACCACATCGCACAGCGCCGTAATCTGTACGCCTTCAATGGCCAACAGCTCGCCAAGCAATGACCGACCACGCAGACCGGTGCCAACGATGGCAATACGTACCGTCTCATGCTTGTCGAATGGCACACCAAGCATCAGGTCGCCCGCCGGTTTGGCGGGATGGGCGAGATCCACACGCCACTCGTTGGTGGACGCCAGCAAACGGGCGGGTGTCCCCGTGAGCGCCGTGGCCGCAAGTGCGGCGGCTGTTCCCGTAAGGAGTTCGCGACGTGAGATACGGTCGGTCATGGTGATCAGGCTCCTGGTGGCATGCGGATTTCCGAATGATCACCCACATTGAGCGCGCCGCGCACGCCCTGCACATGGACATGATCGCCGAGAAACGAGTCGTGCAACTGCGCGTCGACGATCATGGTCATCTCCCCAATGACTGCGTCACGCACCGTGGCACGTCGAACCGTACTTCCCGCACCGATGGACACGTTGGGCCCCACTGTGGCATGCTCGATCGTCACGCCGTCCTCGATATACACCGGTTCGACAATCGTGGCGCCGTCGCCCAGTTGCATCGGTCGTCGCGCGCGCCCTTTGCCGAGCATCACCCGGTTGGTGTCGAGCAGCGTTTCCAACTGGCCCGCGTCGTACCAGCCGGCCACATCGACGACTTTGATTTTCGCCCCGTGGTCGATCATGTATTGAAACGCGTCGGTGAGATACCACTCCCCCTTGTTCGGCGCAGTGGTGAGGACATGGTCAATTCCTTCGAACAGCAGCTTCCAGTTGCGGATGTAGTACAGCCCGATGTTGGCCCGCTTGGAAATGGGCGTGGCAGGTTTCTCGATGATCCTGGTCATGTACCCGTCGGCATCGGTAACGACGACGCCGAAGCGCTGGTAGTCTTCGACTTCCTTCGTCCAGATAATGCCGTCGGCGTTTGTGGTCGCGATCACGCTCAGGTCGGCGTCGAAGATGGTATCGACAAAGATGATGAGCACCGGTTGGTCGACATGGGCCTTCGCCAGCGCCACGGCGCCGGCGGTGCCATCCTGCACGCGCTGCTCGATAAACACACTCGGAATGTCGTACGCCGCGTTCGCGAATGACTCGACCTTTTCCTTGAGATGTCCAGTGATGTACACGACCTGCTCGATATTCCCCAATGACTGTACGTCGTCCATCACGTAGCTCATCACAGGTCGTCCGGCAACCTTGAGCATGGGCTTCGGCACGACGTGCGTGTGCGGACGCAACCGTGTGCCCTTCCCGGCCAAGGGGATGATGACCTTCATCGTGTGCAATGAATTATGAGTGGACGGTGCGAAATCGCGGGGGGGATGACATCCGTGCTGCTCAAGATGCATAGCGGCAGGGGTTGGGGCGAGGGGCTCACGGCGCGCTGGTGCCTTCGCGACCGTACCGGTCGTGTATACGCACCACGTCATCCAGCTCCGGCGTGCTCGCCTCGAGCACGTCGATGTCGGTCACAGCCTCGATGGCATGGATCGTGTGTGGCGTAATCCGGAACGCCTGGCCCGCGACGAGCCGTTGGTCGCGCAGTTCGGTCTCGCCGGGTAGCTGCACCCAGTATTTCATCTCGCCACGAAGCAGGTACACCGTTTCGTCCTTCCGCTCGTGGTACTGAATGGAGAGCTTCTCACCCGCCTTCACGTGGAGGATCTTGCCGACATAACGATCGGTGTGCGCCCAGATCGTTTCGTGCCCCCAGGGCTTGGCGACGTGACGCACTTCGACGGGACCGCACATATAACTCCGGTTAAGCAACTGCGGTTTGGGTTCTTCAACTGCGGTTTTGGTCCTTCAACTGCGGTTTGGGTCCTTCAACTGCAGTTGGGGTACCTCAACTGCAGTTGGGGTACCACAACTGCAGTGGTGGTACAACTGCAGTTGCTTAACCGCGGTTGCCAATCTTACGACGCAGCAGACCGAGCTTTCGCCGCAGCGAGCCGTCCATGACCGTGTCGCCAATCCGCACGACAATGCCGCCGAGGATTGACGGGTCGACCTGCAAGTGCGGCACGACGGTGCGACCGATCGCCTGCGACAGGCGCGCGGCGATGACCGCGCGATCGTCGTCGGAGGTTTCGCGGGCCACGGTGACGCGCGCGTGCACGATGTCATTGGACGCGTCGAGCAACGTGTCGTATTCGGCGGCGATGGCCGGGATCAACGATTGCCGTCGATTCTGTACCAGCGTTTCGAGGAACCGAAGGAACAGGCGCGGCACCCGATCACCGAGGGCGCGCGTCAGCATTCCGCGCTTGTGTTCCGCAGGAATGCGCGGCGACGCAAGGAAACCCTGCAGCGTGCGATCGTCGTTGATGGCGTTGGCGACGTGGCGCAGGGTCGCGCCCCATGACACCGCCTCACCCGACCGATTGGCCAGCGCGAGCAGTGTGTCGGCGTAGTTGCGGGCGACCGTCGATCCGGCCACGGCAGAGGCCATCAGCGCACGCCCTTCGCGCCGTCGAGCGACGCCAGAAAGGCTTCGACGATTTGCCGGTTGTCTGCCGAATCGAGATTTTTCTCGATAACGCGCGAGGCG
>JANOKE010000952.1:0-2106 GCA_031419135.1 Gemmatimonadaceae bacterium | reverse complement strand
CGCACTCGGGGTTCCACGTGCACACCGCTGTCTGGGTCGCCGAGGACGATCGCGCGTTCGCGACCCGCCTCGCGCGCTACTGCGCCCGCAATCCCGTCGCGCTGGAGCGGCTCACCTACGACCGAGCCGCCAAGGCCGTGATCTATCGCTCCGACAAATCAGAGGGCCCGACGGCGGGGACCGAAACCGCCGACCCTCTCGAGTTCCTCGCCCGGGTCCTAGCCCGGATTTCTCACCAGCGGTTTGGATTGGCTCGAATTTTCGGTCATGTGCGGTGTTGCATGGTGCGGCGCGATCATTCGAAGAAAACAGGCCATGATTTACCCTTCCCAACGCGTCGATCGCGCGCCGTAGCGCCGTCTGCGCCGATGGGTGCAGGCTGTTTTGGTGTGGGGTGCTGCGGCGCACACCCGACGCGCGCCGCGCCGGGTGTCGCGTGGCCTCGACCGCGCGTCAACAGTGCACGAGATTCGCGTGCACGCGCGCGAAGAGCGCCGCGTGGGGACAGCCGGTGGCCAGCGCGATCCAAACCTTGCGCACGGTCACGCGGATGCGCGCGCCAATTTTCAGCAGGGTGAGCCGGATGGTGTCGCACTGCGCGTGCGCGAGCGTCGTGCCCGCGAGGCCGAGGCGCCGGAGCGCGGCGAGCAGCGTGTACGCGACCGAGGAAAAGGTCAGGCGGAGTTGATTCGCCAAGAGCGTGCCGGTGCTCGTGCGATCCGCAAACAGCATCAGCTGCTGTTCTTTGATGCGATTCTCCATGTCGCCGCGCGCACAATACACGTCTTCATAGAGCGTGCGCGCGTCCAGTGCGGCGATCGGGCGGGACGTCACCACGAACCGCGGATTCGCTTTGGGGCCATCGAGCCCCGGGAGCACTTCCGCTTTCGCGACCACGCGGCGCGCGCACGACCACGAGTCCAACGTCTGATACGTGTGCTCCGCGAAGACGCGCGCCGGGGCGTCGGTCGTGACACACTGCGCGTGCATGGCCGCGAGCTCGGCGGCGATCAACGCCGTGAGCCGGGTATTCTTCGCGAGCCCGATCACGTAGTCGACGCCCTGCGCCTCACACCACGTGAGCAGCGCATCGCGACAGAAGCCCGAATCCGCGCGCAGGACGATCCGGACCGTCGGCCACACCGCGCGCAACTGCGCGACGATCCGCGCCACCTCCTCCTCCGCGCCCGCACTCGCATCGATATTCGCCGGGCGCAGGCGCGCACAGAGCAGATGCTTGCCGGCGAAGATGTAGAGCGGGAGATAGCAGTAGTGCCCGTAGTAGCCGTGGAAGAAGCGGCCTTCCTGCTCCCCGTGCACCGGATCATCGGTGGCATCGAGGTCGAGGATGATCTCGGTCGGGGCCGTCGCGTGCGCCTGCACAAACAGGTCGACGAACAGCCGATCCACCGCCGCGTGGTCGACGGTGATCTTCTTGTAGCGCTCCTGCGCGCCGACCGCCGCCGTGGTCAGCTCCAAGCGATTGAGCGTGCTCTTGCCGGCGAGCGCGTTTCCCCGATCACGGACGCGTTTCCGCGCCGCGCCCGTCGGATCGGCGCTGCCCGCCAGCACCGCGAGCAGTGGATCGGCCCGCAGGGCGTCGTGATCATTCAGATCCTCGTAGCCCAACGCGAGCCCATACACGCGCTGCGCGATCTGCGACGCCACCGGGTGCTCCACGCGCGTGGCATCGCGGTGATCCGTGAAACACGCCGTGAACTGCCGCAGGATCCCCGTCACCCGCTCCACCTCCCCCAACAGCAGCGCGCCCCCATCCGACGTCAACGTCCCGCCATCAAACCGCGCCACCACTTCCCGCCCATGCGCCTCTTGAAACACGAACGATTCCGGAGTACACTCTGTCGACATAACGGCTGTCCTCGGCGTGAGTATCAAGGCGTTCTAGACAAACACCTTATACCACCTGGGGCAGCCGTTATTCAATAGCGTGGTGAGAAATCCGGGTTAGGCGGATCGACTCCCATTCTGGACGATCGCTGCGCGCTGCAACTGCGTTGCCGACCAGGGCCACGGCCGCCTCTCTCGCGTCCTCTCGCCGGCCGTAGGGAACGGCATCGACGATCGCCTTGATGACCGCTGCGTGGT
>JANOKE010000951.1:0-4099 GCA_031419135.1 Gemmatimonadaceae bacterium | reverse complement strand
CCACGCCGCGTACGCGCGCTGCGGCAAGGGATGCGACGGCGAACCCAGTCCCAGCACGTACAGCAGCAACGCCTCATCATAGCCCTCCCATCGATACGGGAGAAAGCCGCGTTCAGGCGTCCAGCCATGCGTCACCGTGTCGCCATCGTTTTGGGCCCACATCCAGTCTGCGCGAAGATAGAGCGAAACCGCGAGGGTGCGAATTTCCTGCTCGTCGGGCGTGCCGGCGTCGAAGTATTGTCCGGCCGTCAACGCGCCCGCCAACAGCAAGGCGCTATCGATCGTTGACAGTTCGCACTGCCATGCACGCCGCCCGGTTTCCATGTTCAGAAAATGGTAGTAAAAGCCGTGGTAGCCCGTGGCGTCGGGTTCAGGGCCCTGCGGGCTGTTCCAGAAAAACCTCAATGTCGACAATGTTCGCGCAATCGCTGCCGCTCGTGACAGAAACCCGCGCTCGACGCCGACGGGGTACGTCGCCAGCGCCAGCCCGGTTCCTGCAATACTCGCGGGCCAATGCGCTGCCGTCTTGTCAACGATCAGCCCGTTGGCGGGATTCGCCTCATGCAGGAAGTACTGGAACGACTGACGCTGCAGCGTCTCGAGCGCGGCATCGTCGATCATCGTATGCGCCCGACATTCACACGGGCTGGTTCTGCCAGCGCGATGCCAAATCCCGTCAGGCCAATCGTCAGCATGCAGAGGGCACACTGTTGAGCACGCGAATCAGCGGTTCATCCACGTTTTGGTCGTACCCCAGCACACTGACCGACGCGGTCGCGAGATGCAGCCGTCGCGCTTCGAACGCGGGCAGTGCAATCCAGCGCGCCGCCAAAATGCGCAAGAGATGTCCGTGAGCAAATATCAGAACGTCGCCCTCGATGATTCGGACGCGCGCGACGACGCGATCCGCGCGGCGACTCACGTCGGCCAGCGTTTCTCCACCAGGACAGCCGTCCTCGAACAAGCGCCATCCCGGATGTTCTTTCCAGATATCCTCAGCCCGCAGGCCCTCGTATGCGCCGTAGTCCCACTCCATCAGATCAGCATCGTCTTCTGCCGAGTCGCGAAAGCCCGATAACTCCGCCGTACGACGTGCGCGCTGCAGCGGACTGGTGAGCACCGTGGCGAATGGCGTCAGTCGCAAGCGTACGCCCAATCGCTGCGCGTCACTCTCACCCTGCGGCGTCAGTGGAATGTCCGTGCGTCCGGTGTGCTGCCCGGTGATCGTCCACGCGGTCACGCCATGTCGAACGCACACCACCTGCGGGAGGGACGCGTTCATGCGTACAGTACGCTCGCGTCCCCGCCGTGCCCGGCAGTCCATGTCCAGTTCCGAATTTCGGGCAGGTCGTCACCATGTTGCCGGATGTAGCGCGCGTGCTCCATCAACTTGTCCTGGAGGAGCGCCGTCAGGCCCGAAGCGCGCTCGGCCAGCCCAGGTACGCGAGCGATCACGTCCAAGGCCAGATGGAAGCGGTCGATGTCATTCAGCACCACCATATCAAACGGCGTCGTCGTGGTGCCTTCCTCCTTGAAACCATGCACGTGCATCTGCGCGTGATTCGTGCGTCGATACGTCAGCTTGTGGATGAGAGACGGATATCCATGGTAGGCAAAGACCACAGGCTTGTTCGCGGTGAACACCGCATCAAAGTCCTCGTCGCTGAGACCGTGCGGATGCTCACTCGGTGGCTGCAGCGCCATGAGATCCACCACGTTCACGACGCGCACGCCCAGTTCCGGCAGATGGCGTCGCAGCAGGTCGACGGCCGCCAGCGTCTCAAGCGTGGGGACATCACCCGCGCAGGCCATCACCACGTCGGGTTCGCCGCCGTCGTTGCTGGCCCATTTCCAGACGCCGAGTCCCGTTGCGCAGTGCTTCACGGCGGCTTCCATATTCAGCCACTGCCATTCCGGTTGTTTGCCGGCCACGATGACGTTGACATAGTCGCGACTGCGCAAGCAGTGATCGGTCACGGACAACAACGTGTTGGCGTCCGGTGGCAGGTACACGCGGATCACATCAGCCTTCTTGTTCACCACGTGATCGATGAAGCCGGGATCCTGATGGCTGAAGCCATTGTGATCCTGACGCCATACGTGCGACGTCAGGAGATAGTTCAACGACGCGATGGGTCGACGCCACGTCAGCGCGCGCGTGACCTTCAGCCACTTGGCGTGTTGATTGAACATGGAGTCCACAATGTGAATGAACGCCTCGTAGCAGGAGAACAATCCGTGACGACCCGTCAGCAGATACCCCTCCAGCCAACCCTGGCAGAGATGCTCACTCAGCACCTCCATGACGCGACCATCGGGCGCGAGTTGCGTGTCGCTCTTTTGAATGGCGCCTACAAATCCACGGTCGGTGACGTCAAAGAGATCTCCCAACCGATTCGAAGTCGTTTCATCGGGACCGAACACGCGAAAGTTTCGAGTCACCATATTCTGCGTCATGACGTCTCGCAGGAAGGCGCCCATCACGCGGGTCGCCTCCGACTTGATCGCACCCGGTACGGGAACATCAACCGCATAGTCGCGAAAGTCCGGCAGGCTCAAGTCACGGAGCAGTGCGCCACCGTTGGCGTGCGGGTTGGCTCCCATGCGACGCTTGCCCTCCGGTGCCAGGGCGGCGAGTTCCGGAATGAGCGTTCCCGCGTGGTCGAAGAGTTCCTCGGGTCGGTAGCTCTTCATCCATGCCTCGAGGCTCGCGAGATGCGCCGGATTCTCCGCCAGATTCGCCAGTGGCACCTGGTGTGAGCGCCACGAGCCTTCCGTCTTCAATCCGTCAACTTCCTTGGGCCCCGTCCAGCCTTTCGGCGTGCGCAGCACGATCATGGGCCACATGGGACGCTTCGTAAAACCATTCTTGCGCGCGTCCTTTTGAATGGCACGGATCTTTGCGACAATCTCGTCAAGCGTCGACGCCATTGCGCGATGTACACGATCCGGATCGTCGCCTTCGACAAAGTATGGTTCGTAGCCGTACCCGCGGAACAACGCCTTGAGTTCTCGGCGAGTGATTCTGGCGAGGATCGTCGGACTGGCGATCTTGTAGCCGTTCAGGTGCAAAATAGGAAGCACGGCGCCGTCGCGCGCCGGATTCAAGAACTTGTTTGAATGCCAAGTGGTGGCCAGCGCTCCCGTTTCCGCTTCGCCATCGCCCACCACACACGCGACCAGCAGATCCGGATTATCAAACGCGGCGCCGTACGCGTGCATCAGGGAATAGCCGAGTTCACCACCTTCGTTAATGGATCCGGGCGTCTCTGCGGACACATGACTGGGGATGCCGCCCGGAAACGAAAACTGCGTGAACAGCCGCTTGAGGCCTTGTTCATTCTGCGAAATTTCCGGATAGACCTCGCTGTAGGATCCTTCCAGATAGGTGTTGGCCACGAGTCCGGGGCCTCCGTGTCCTGGCCCCGTGACATAGAGCATGTTGAGGTCATACTGCTTGATAACGCGGTTGAGGTGCACGTAGATGAAGTTCAACCCTGGAGTGGTGCCCCAGTGGCCCAGCAACCGCGGCTTCACGTGATCCAGCGTCAGCGGTTGCCTGAGCAACGGATTGTCGAACAGATAGATCTGTCCAACCGAGAGGTAGTTGGCGGCCCGCCAATAGGCGTTCATCAGTTTCAATCGCCTGGATGATACATGCTTCGTCATTCGGCGCGTTCTCCTGCAGGGAATGTCTTCATGCAATGATGGTGCTCGTGGCCTTCATGATCATGAGTTCTTCGTCGGTCGGCATGACCCGCACACACACCCGACTGGCGTCGCTGGACACGACCGCTTCGGTGTTGGCATTTCGATCGGCATCCAATTGGATGCCAAGGAAACCCAGGTCGTCGCAGATGCGCGTGCGGATCACGGGGGCGTTCTCGCCGATGCCACCGGCGAAAATGAGCGTGTCCAGCCCACCGAGCGCCGCCGCAAAGGCCCCGACGCATTTCCGTATCTGGTAGCAGAACAGCGCGATCGCTTCGGCGGCGCGGACATCGTCGGCCTCACGCGACAAGAGATCGCGCACGTCGCCGCTCGTTTCAGAGACGCCGAGCAGTCCCGACTCGTGGTTCACCATCTGCTGGAACTGCGC
>JANOKE010000950.1:0-1784 GCA_031419135.1 Gemmatimonadaceae bacterium | reverse complement strand
ACTGGCCGTTGGCCGACGCCGCGCCATCGCCATGTGTCCCAGCGCCGAAAAGGTGCGCGCGGCAGGATCATACGCTTCCACCGAGCCGCGCACCCAGTTTTCACCGCTTTCACCGCCAATCACCGCCACCCGACCATCGCTCATGAGGGCCGCGGCGTGATGTGTTCGCGACACCGACATGGTGCCGTTCACCCGCTCGAACAATCCCGATGTCGGATTGTACAGCTCCGCGGTTGTGCCATCGACGCCGTCGGTGCTGCCGCCAACAACAAGCACCGTGCCGTCCGCAAGGCGCGTTGCCGTATGCCCCGAACGCGCCGTGGCCATGCTGCCGGTAAACGTGAATGTGCCACTCACCGGGTCGAATATCTCGGCCGACGCCAACCGGTTGAAGACGGCGGCGTCATAGCCGCCAACAATGAGGATGCGACCGTTTTGCAGCGTCGTAGCCGAAAACAGGCCGCGCGCAACCTTCATCGATGCGGAATACGTCGCAAAACGGTTCGTGACCGGATCGAACAGATCGACCGACGCGGTTGATTGCCAACTGGGCACACCATACGGAATGGGCCCGTTGAATCCGCCCATGATCGCAATCTTGCCGGTGTTTGGCCCGGTAGTGAGCGCCGCCATCTGGTGGAACAACCGGCGCGCCGTCATTGCATTTGCCACCGGTGTTGCACTGCCGCTGTTCACATCGACAACCTCTCCCGTGCGGTACGCCTGATCGTATTCTTCCACACCACCGGTGACCAACACGCGGCTGGCGTCTACCGCAATCGCTTCCGACTGCATGCGAAAAACCGTCAGCGTGGGCCCGCTGCTGAACGTTCCCGACGTTGGCGTGAATACATCGGTTGTTGTGAGCGGTGAATACACGGCGCGTGAACGTTGACCGCCCACCAGCACCACGCGCCCATCGGGCAGCGTGGCGGCCACGTGTTCGTAACGCGGACTCAGGGGATTCCCGGTCGTGGCCGCGAACGCGGGGCCCGCCGCCGCCGTGACGGTCGCAGTGAAGCTCGCGCTCACGGCCGGATCCGCGACGCTGGTTGCCGTGAGCGTCACGAGTCCCGCCGTTGCCGATGGTACGAAGCCGCGAAAATAATCCACCGGCACGGTCGTTCCGCCGTTCGACGGATTGACACTCCAGTTCACGGCGGTGCTCACACCTGTTGGTGAAATCGACCAGTAGAACGCGAGCATATCGGCGGTTGAGAGCGTGGCGTTGTCCGGTCGCTGAAGTGCCAGCGTTACCTGTGTGGCCACGCTCACCAGCGTCGTGGCCGTTCGCTGCGCTGCGTCCGTGGCACGCAGCGTGACGGTGGTGGGTGTGGTGCCCGCCGTGAACACGCCGGTTGACGAAACCGTGCACCCGTTGGCAGGGCCGTCAAAACTCCACACGGCAATCACCGCAACGTCATTGAACGTGGCAGTGAACGGCGTGCTTATTGTGGGCGCCACGCGCGACGGTCCGTTCACGCGAAAGCCGCTGCCCTGCAGCACGTTGATGGTAGCCGTCGCGGTTTTCGCGTTGTCAGCGACGCTGGTGGCGCGCACCTGATACGAGCCTGCCGTGCCTGGTGCCGTATAGAGGGCGTTCGCCAAACCCGTACTGACAATCGAGCCCGCCGTTGCGCCACCCGGAACATCCCACGTCACGGCGCCGTTTGACGAGCCCGTGACCGCCGCGCTCAGTGGTACCGTGCCGCCGGGTGCAACCGTGGCACCGTTCGGCACAATCGACACGACAATGAGTGGCGCGCTCACGGTGACCGTGGCCG
>JANOKE010000949.1:0-2766 GCA_031419135.1 Gemmatimonadaceae bacterium | reverse complement strand
GGCTTGAAGCTACTCTGAAACGACGCGTGCGACTCCTCGATAGCGTTGCTTGTGAATCTGTTGGGAAAGCCGGATGCGGGAAATCCGCCTGTCCGGTTTGATGAGGGGGACCAGGGTCATTCCTGGTCCCTACTCTACCGTACTCGGCGGTGAATTGTCGTTGGAGCGCGTCTCGATAGGTTGATGCCAGCGTCGTGCGTCAGAAGGTGCTTGCCGTCCCGTGCGTGGCATTTCCGGAGGTTGTGTGATGCCGTGGCACTCGTCACTCCCCATCGCGGAGTTCCTCCTGAGGGGGAGAGCACGATATGCGACGGTGCGCACTGGTCGCCCAATGTAAAGAAGCGTTGGACGCACTACACTAGCGAAGAACACACCAGACGACGACCAACCCTACGCGAGCGATCGACGCGATGCGGCGGCTCCGGCGAAGTCCCCATGATAGCAAGCCTCGTATACCTGGCGGACAGACCGGTTGGCGATGGGGTCGGCATTGGGTGAGATTGAGTGTTCCATGACTGACCCTGTTCGTTCCTGTGTGACAATGCGCCTGCGGGCGATCATGCTGACCTCGTTTCTGGCGGTCAGCGTTGCGCCGAACGCCGTGTTGGCGCAGCCCGCCACCCATTGCGACAACGATCAGCGGGTGCTTGGCGTGCGGTTCGTTGGCAGCCCGCTGTATGACGGTGCGACACTGGCCGCCACCATTGCCACCAGGTCACCGACCGTGTGGCAGCGACTGCATTTGAAGTCACGCTTCTGTAGCGATTCGCTCAGCCGGACACTCGATGCGTTGCGCGTGGCCGTCCTGCATCGACAGGCCGGGTGGTTGCAGGCGTCGGTGGCCGCGCGTACCACGGTCACGTCACGCGGGGTGCGCGTGCTGTTCGACATCAGCCCGGGAATCGCCACCATTCTCGATTCCCTGCGCATCGACGGATTGCCGCCCACTCCAGCTGGTCAGCGCACGTTCGAGAGCGCCCTGCGCGTCCTCGAAGGTCAGCGGTTTGATCGCATTCGACTCGATACCACCATCACGTCGGTCGTGGCACAATTGCGCGAATCCGGGTACCTGCGTGCCGGGCGACCCACGCGTACGCTGCGCATTGACAGTGCCACGTCGCGGGTGCGGTTGGCGCTGACGTTTGTGCCCGGACGCATTGTGTCGATTCATGCGGTCACGGTGGATGTGCAGCAACTCCCTGACATGCGTCAGACTATCGATTCCAGCGACGTGCGAAAGCTCACCGCACTGCAGGCGGGCAACCGGTATCGCACCTCTGACATTCTGAGCGCCCAACGCGATCTCTATCGCTCGGACGTGTTCCGGCTGGTCTTGATCGACACGGCAACGCCACCGACGTTCGCGTTGGCGGGCGATTCGCTGATCGATTTGCGTATCACAGTCGCGCAGGCGCGCACACGCAATGCGCGGGTCGGCGCGGGATGGGCAACGCTTGAGTGCCTGCGCACGCAAGCCCGATTCGTCGATCGACGGTTTCTCGGCATTGGCCGACGTCTCGAATTCACAGCGCGTGCGTCGCGCATCGGCGTTGGGGCGCCCGCAGATTTCGCCCCGAATCTGTGTACGCCAGCCTTGAAGGCGGACACGCAGTTCACGGTGCTCAATCACTATCTGGGCGTCACCGTTGCCAGCACGCGCCTGTTTGGTTCTCCGCTGTCGCCAACCACGACCGTGTACACCGAGCGACGTAGTGAGCCCTATGCGTACGTGCGCGAAATCGGCATTGGCGCCCTGACCGAGCTGTCCCGCCAGTTTACGCCGCGTACGACGGGCACCAGCGGACTCCAGTATGAAAACGGGCGAACAAAGATCGATCCGGCCGAGTCGTGCTCGCGATTCGGGCAGTGCCGCAAGGAAGAGTACGATCAATCGGTGTTTGGTCGCGGTGTGGGCATCCTGAGTGCCACGATTGCCCACGACCGAAGCAACAACCCGATCGATCCGACGCGGGGATTCCGCGTGCGCGGCGAAGTGCGCGCCGGACAGACATTTGCGCACGCCGACTCGTCGTTGCGATTCTATCGGACGTCGGGTGAAGCGTCGAGCTATTGGCGCGCATTTGGAGGCATTCTCGCGACGCGAGTACAACTGGCGAGAGCCTTCGCGCCCGGCGCGCAACTGGTGGATGGGTCACCGCTCATTCCGCAGCAGGAGCGACTGTTCGCGGGCGGCCAGGGCACGGTGCGCGGATTCCAGCAGAACCTGCTGGGCCCACTGGTGTATGTCGTCTCCAAAGTCAAAACCGACACCATTGACGGCGTGACAATCATTCAATCCAAAGCTGGCGCCGGGTACGACCGGGCGGTGCCACGAGGCGGAACCGCATTGCTGGTGGCAAATCTTGAATATCGTCACGGCTTCCGGTGGCTGGCCGAGCAGTTGCAGTTTGCGGCCTTTGTTGACGTCGGTAACGTGTGGGAGGGCGTCTCTGAACCATTCAAGTCGGCCAACCTGCGCGCCACACCAGGACTTGGCCTGCGACTCCTCACCGCGCTCGGTCCATTTCGGATCGACGTGGGCTATCAGCCGTATGCGCCTCGCGCTGGTCGGGCCCTATTCTTGAGCCGGGGCCTGAACGGGGCGCGTGGTACCATCGTCTGCGCGAGTCCCGGCAATACCGTTTCCAGCGATCCGCAAAATCCGGGCAGCATCTTCGACTGTCCTGAGACCTATCGCCCACCGACTGGACGCGGTGTGCTGTCGCGCCTGGTGTTTCATTTCGGCCTCGGACAGGCGTTCTGATG
>JANOKE010000948.1:0-3245 GCA_031419135.1 Gemmatimonadaceae bacterium | reverse complement strand
GCCACCGTGTACGACGCGTTGGCCAAACGCCACCCGCAGAGCCGGACGCGCGGGCGGCGGGGCACGCCAGCCGACGTCGTGATCCGTTTGCTCGTGCTCAAGCACATTCGCAACTGGAGCTACGAAGTGGTCGAGCGAGAGGTGCGGGCCAACCTCGTCTACCGGTCGTTCACACGTGTCGGCGGCGGCAAGGTGCCCGATGATACCGTCATGAACAAGTGGGCGCTGGCCTTGGGGCCGGAGGTCGTGCAGACCCTCCATAAACGCATCGTCGCGATCGCGCACGAGCGCAAGATCGTGACGGGCCGCACGATGCGGCTCGATACGACCGTCGTCGAAACCAACATCCACTATCCGACCGACAGCAGCTTGCTGGGCGACGGCGTGCGGGTGCTGACGCGCACGATGCAGCGGATCACCGCCATCGCGGGGGCGGCCGGCGCGACGCTGCGGGATCGCCGCCGGAGCGTGAAGTTTCGGCTGCTGGAGATTGGGCGGGCTGCGCGCAGCAAAGGCGGCATCGGCACAGAACGATTGGCCCAGGGGTACCGCAAACTCCTGGTGGCGACCGGGCGCGTGGTGGGACAGGCCACGCGGTTTGCGCGCGAGATCGACGCGGGCGTGAAGACGGCGGACGACGTCGGTCAACACGCGGCCCTCCAACGGCTGCGCACCGTCTTGGACACGATCGTGCCGCGCGTGCGGCAGGTGATGCAACAAACCCGCGCGCGGATCTTCGGCGGCGACACGCACGTCGCACAGAAAGTGGTCAGCCTCTTCGAGCCGACGACGGAAGTGATCCGCAAAGGCAAGGCGAGCAAGCCGACCGAGTTCGGCAAGATGGTGAAGATCCAGGAAGCGGAGGATCAGATCATCACGGAGTATACGGTCTACGACACGCGGCCCAGCGACGCGGCGTTGTTGATTCCCGCGATCGCCTCACACCAACAGCAGTTCGGGCGAGCCCCGCGTCTGGTGGCGGGGGATGCGGCCTTCTACTCGGCCAAGAATGAAAGCGCGGCGCACGCGATGGGGGTCAAGCGGGTCTGCATTCCGAACCGCAGCACGAAGAGCGCCGCGCGGAAGCAGGAACAGAAAAAGCGGTGGTTCCGCGCGGGGCAGAAATGGCGCACGGGATGCGAAGGCCGCATCAGCGTGGTGAAGCGGCGACACGGACTCAACCGCTGCCGGGACAAAGGAGATGGCGGCATGCAACGGTGGGTGGGCCTCGGTGTGATCGGCGACAATCTCATCAACATCGGGAAGATCCTCAGCCGCCGCGCGAAAACGGCGACGCCGCTCGTCAAGGCGCCATAACAGCCGACAATCAATCACGTCGTTCACGGCCCCACCGGTTCTCCGGCGGGGCCTCATCGCATTCGCCTACCACGCGCTCACACTCCTCACGGAGAAACGCGCACTTTTGCGCCAGAAAGTAGCTAAGCTGAGAATGGCAACAGCGAACCTCACGAAACGGACCCTCGATGGCTTGGCATTCACCGCCGGCCTCGGTGGACACCCAAAACCGGCCACCAGTGGACACCTGAAAACCGGCCACCACGGCGCGTGAGTTGAGGCGTTGACGGCGGCAAGCCCCCGATGGGTGCTTTGCTGCCATGAGCAACGTCTTGCACGAATCCAAACAGCAGCAAGTCCTCGCCTTGGGGCGACTGGGCTGGTCACTCCGCCGGATCGAGGCCACCACCGGCGTGCGCCGCGAGACAGTGGGCGCGTACTTAAAAGCGGCCGGGATCGCGGTGCGCCGCCGCGGGGGTCGGACGAGCGGGTGGCCACCGGCAAATCCGGCCACCACGGCGGCGGTGTCCACCGACGCCGCCACCAGGGACGCCCCGTCGGCTGAGTCGGCGACGGCGGAGCCACCTCCCGGTCGCGCGCCGACGGCCAGCGCGTGCGAGCCCTATCGGGAGCTGATCTTTGACGGGGTGCGCCGGGGCCGGAATGCGATGGCCATCTGGCAGGACCTCGTGGACGGGTACGGTTTTGCGGGGCGTTATGCCAGTGTGCGTCGATTCGTACGGACGCACCGCGCCGGCACGGCGCCCGATCCCTGCGGCATCATCATCACGGCCCCCGGTGAAGAAGGGCAGGTCGACTACGGCGAAGGGCCGATGGTACGCGATCCGGTGAGCGGCAAATACCGACGCACGCGCCTCTTCGTGCTGACGCTGGGCTACTCGCGGAAATCAGTGCGGCTGCTCACGTGGCGGTCCAGCAGTCAGATCTGGGCGGAGCTCCACGAGACGGCGTTTCGGCGACTCGGGGGCACGGTGCGCATAATCGTCCTCGACAATCTGCGCGAGGGCGTGGTGCAGCCGGACGTGTACGACCCCGCCCTCAATCCGCTCTATCGCGATGTGCTCGCGCATTACGGCGTCGTCGCGCTGCCGTGTCGCGTGCGCGACCCGGATCGCAAGGGCAAGGTGGAGTCGGGCATCGGGCACACCCAAAAGACGCCGCTGCGCGGGCTGCGCTTCGAGACGCTGGAGGCGGCGCAAGCGTACCTCGATCAGTGGGAGACGCGCTGGGCGGACACGCGCATTCATGGCACGACCAAGCGCCAGGTGAGTGCGATGTTTGCGGAGGAGCGTCCGCACTTGGGCGCGCTGCCGCTCGAGCCCTTTCGCTACTATCGCTACGGGACGCGCAGCGTGCACCTCGACGGCTGCGTCGAAGTCGAGGCGTCCTACTACAGCGTGCCACCCGGCTGGATCAGTCAGCGCGTCGCGGTGCAGTGGAACGACCTGCATGTCCGCGTCCTCGATCCGCGGAGTGGGCAGCTGTTGCGCGAACATCTGCGCACCCGGCGCGGCCATCATCGGGTCGCCGATGCGGATCGTCCGACGCGCACGCCGACCAAGACACTCGCGCTGCTCGACGTCGCGCGGAAGGCCGGGCCGTCCATCGGGGCCGTATGCGATCACATCCACCGCACCGAAGGCGTGCTCGCGCCGCGGCGGATCCTCGGCGTGCTGGCGCTCGCGCGGAAGCATGGGCCCGCGCTCACCGAAGACGCCGCGCACTTCGCGCTGGAAGCGGGCGCGCCGTCGTACCGCTTCCTCAAGCGCTACCTCGAACGCGTGAAAGTCCCCGCGGCCGCACTCAAGCAGATCGATCCCCTCATTCGTCAACTCACCCTCTATCGCGATCTCATCGATCGCCGAGCCGCCGCCCCATGAATCTCACCGAACTCGATCGCGCCCTCCGCACGCTCCGCCTCTCCGGCA
>JANOKE010000947.1:0-2020 GCA_031419135.1 Gemmatimonadaceae bacterium | reverse complement strand
TCTCTGAGTACGATCATTGCAACCGTTTGCTCCGAACCACCATCGTTCGCGCCTTCTTCCTGACGCAGGACGTCAGCGGTGTCGAACTCGAACGGATAGATAGCTCCGCGCACGCCGCGGATCACGCGAGGGCCATCTGTTCGCACCACAATGACAGTCATCGCTTCACCATCGCGTTTCGAGGAGAGGGTGCAGGTGGGACCAATTGCGGTGTCCGGCGAGAAACCAAGCGAGACCAACGGAAACACCCCGCAAGAATGTCCCTGGCAGGATATCCACGCAATGGCGTGCAAAAACTGTCACTGTTGTGTCGAATGCGGCGGCGATATCGATAACACGAACAAACCGGTCACGCGTTGATACCTGCCTAAGCCGCAGCCGAGAAACGGCTTTGACAAAAAGTGACACTGTTGCCTACGAACGGAGCGCGCAATCGTTGATCATGGCTTTGGCATTCGCGAGGAAGACTATCTCCATTTGACGATCCTGACCGGAACGCTCCACCGCTCCCAAGGTCTTGGAATTCCCGAAATTCACCCACGCGCAATCTATCCCGACGGTGATCGCCCGATCGATGTGGTGATTGTGCGTGGCAACAAGCCCCCGCCTCATATCAGCCTCGATAGCGCCAGTCTGCCGTCACAAAGTGTCATTTGTTTCGCTCGCGCCAGCAGCGTAGCCTGAAATACGGGTGTGGCATGAACAACACGGAGGTGTAGATGAAGTGGTTCACGCTGTTGGCACTCGCTGCCGGGCAGTTCGCAGCTGCAGAAGCACTATGTCAAAGTACTGGTGTACTCAGCAACATCCAAATCGGCGGCGGCGTCTCTCTCGCCCTGTCATCACCAAAACAAGACCCTCCCGCCTTTCACGCTGCCGCGTCAGCATCGATCGCGTATCTGAGTGAGAAGTCAGACTGGGGCGGAGAGCTAGCGTTTGAGTATGGCCATCGGCGTTCAGTCTCCGGGGTCCGCAAGAACGAGCTCGGCAACACTATGCAGGTCGTGCGGCGAGTGCGGTCCGGCAGGCAGCGATCCTCGGGGACCTACCTAGGCCTGGGATACAGCTTCTCACAGATTGATGTCGGGCTTCGAACTGGGGGAGCAAAGCTTCATGGTGCTGTTGCGAGCATTGGGCAGCGAATCATGGTTAGTAGCTTCGCAGTTCTCCGTCCCGAACTGGCTGTGCTTCGCGATTGGTCGCGACGAGATCGCCACTCCGACTCGTCGGGCGTTACGCGATTTACGGTACGCATCGGTTTCGCCTTAACGTCTCCCGTGCTGTGGTAGCGCGTCAGCACCGACGCGGCACCGCACCCTGTACGGGAAGGGAGACTATTTGTACAGCACGCTGTCGCCGAGTGTAAGGCACCGACTCCGAGCGATTGTTGGTTCATCGGGCGTTGCGCTCGCGGTGCTTGTGGCTGCGATGGCCGCAGGGAAACTCGCGACTGATCTGGGTCATTCACTTGGGACTGCGGCGCCAACCGCGGCTGCTATCGCATTCTTTTTTGTACTTCGAGTGGCGTTGCCGGTAGACAGCGGTGATCGCGACTTCACTCGCGATGCCGCGCGGGACATCTCGATAGGCGCTGTCGTGACAGTCATTCTGGTCGACCGCGACGGTATTCAAGCAGCAAATGGCGCCGTCATCGACGCAGCGTGGTTCTTTGTTCCAGCTGCGGTCGAGGAGATGGTGTTTCGCGAGCAACTTCAGAGCCGCTTTAGCGACGCACTGGGTCAAGCGTTTGCCGAAGAGAACACTCGTGAACTCGTAGCCATAGTTCTTGCGGGTCTGATATTCGCCATTTCACACTATGTGCTACTCCGTTCTCCACTTTCGGTGGGTGCGCTCGCAAACGTCTCGAGGCTCTTTGCATTCGCGCTGGCGATGTCGCTTTTGGTGCGTTTGTCAGGCCTAGGAGTTGCTATCGGCGCGCACACAGCATTCAACGTCTATGCACTCCAACGGGTGCCTTGGAGCGCGGTAAAGCCATCAACTGTGACAATCGGATTTGCGG
>JANOKE010000946.1:0-4184 GCA_031419135.1 Gemmatimonadaceae bacterium | reverse complement strand
GCCTTGCGCTGCCGGTCGCTGAAGAACGCGGGCACCGTAATGACGGCCTTCTGGATGGTCCGACCAAGTTGCTTCTCGCCTTCGATCTTGAGCTCACGCAGAATGAATGACGAAATTTCTTCCGGTGAATACTCGCGACCGCCAAGCGACAGCCGGACCTCCTCACCCATCCGGCGCTTGATGGAGAGAATGGTCGCCTCGGGCGCAGCGATGGCCTGGTTCCTGGCCGCCTGCCCAACCACGAGCGCGCCGCTCGCATCAAGACCCACGCATGAGGGCATGGTGGGTTGGCCATGGATGCTGAGCACCTTGATCTCGCCGTCGATGTCCACAGCGAGCACCGAGTTGGTAGTGCCAAGATCGATTCCGACAATCAACTCGCTCATGGATGTTTTGCCTGATTCATGGACGCTCACCGGTGGAGACCTTCACGTGTGCCACGCGCAGCAGTTCGCCACGCCACAGATAGCCGGGCGTGATCTCTTCGATCACCGTGTTTTTCGGCCAACGCGCATCATACTCGGCGACAACCGCGGACATTCGCGCGGGATCGAAGGGTGCATGCAGCACCTCGATTCGGGTGAGACCCGCCTGAAGAACGAGCGCGTCGGTGTGCGCCATGAAAATTTCGTAACCCTGCCGTTGGGTTTCCCACGCCGCGCGCCATCGCGCGTCGCCACCAATCCACGCAGGGCGCGGTGGCGTGGCGAACGCGGCAGCCAAACGATGCATGCGGTCGGTGATCTCGATGAACGCCAGACACCAGGATCGCGGCAACGTGTCGTCGCGCCCCACCGGCTGTTTGGCCAGTTGTTCGCGCAGCAGCCGCAGCTCGTTGTCAAATCCCGACAGCGTGTTGCTCCACTGACTGTAGGCCTCTGCCGTTCGGCGATTGGACTTGCGCGCCTCGGTGGTGGAGGCGGCCAGTTGCTCGTAGAAAGAATAGAGGTCCGGCACGTCACCCAGGTCTCCGTCTGCGTCCTCGCTGTCGGGAACGTCATCCAGCGAGTCAAGCCAACGCTCGAAATCCGCGCGCAGCACACGCTTCCATTCGTCACGTTCGGTCGCGTCACGCTCAGCGGCCTCGATCTCAGCGGCGTCGATCTCTGCAGCGTCGAGTTCGGCAGCGTCGAGTTCGGCAGCGTCGGGCCCGATGGGAACCGGCGTCAGTTCTTCGTACATGCGCGCAGCAACTCCTTCATGGTCTCGAACGAAAGGGGCTGCGGCGGGCGACGGAGCTGCACGTAGCGGACGAACGCGTCGAGCGGCGAATCCCCAGGCGGGGTGACATCGAACAATGTATGTCGGTGTCGATGCGCCTCAGTCTTGATCGATTCGTAGGCCGTGTTGACGGCTTGGAATCGGATGGGGTCGACATCGGGCGGCGCCAGCTTGATGCTGTCGACATAGGCTCGGCGGATGGTCTGATCATCGCTGTTCAGTGGCACGCCAAGCACAAGATATGGGTTCATGGTCAGAACAAGTCGGACTGATGGGGATCGGGCGCTACGGTCGGCTTCTTGTCGGGGCGCTTCGTGTTCGACTCTGCAGGCGTTGCCAGATCTGCAGGCATGACGATCTTGACCGGCGTGACCGGCTTGGCAGGCTTGACCGGCTTGCCCCGTGGCATGTTGGCCGCCAACTGTGCGATCAGCGCGGCGAGTGCGGAGGCGACCTCTGGCGATTGCGCCGGGCGGCGAGACGGAATCAAGTCGTCATCGTCGAAGTCGAAAATATCATCCTCATCATCAATTCCATCCTCCTCATCATCATCTTCCCACATCAGTGGAGCCGATCCGATCATGCCGAGCTGACCAACGGCTTCGTGCGCGAGTTGCTCAGCCGCGAGGTCGTTTCGGCGCCGAGCTTCTGCGAGGATGTCTTCGATCGCGGCGCGGGTGAGCATCGGATACGGTTGCAGCAGGTCGCGATAGAGCCGGAACAACGGGTCGGTCGGGTCTCGCTTCAACACCGGTGCGGTGAAGGCCAGCGCTTCCTCGCGAAATCCGTGAAGTCGCCGCAACAGCCCCAGGAGGCTCACCGCGTCATCGCGTATCAAGGGCTTTCGCGCAGCCGCTTTGAGATAGCGCCGAAGCCAGGATTCCTCGACGGTGCCGGGGCGCGGCAAGAGTCCCTCGCTTGTCCAGTACAGTCGAAGCTGCACCAGCATGACCGCGTCGCGGATATTGGGTTGCTCCGTGGCGGCGCGTTTCAGTTCCGCTTCGAGCGACGCAGGAACCGGCCGACGGATAGCGTAGTGTGTCCACGCCGATCGGACAAAAAACGCGAAGCCGGCGGGCGAGGGACTGCTCGCGCGCGCCTCGTCCAGCGCGACCGCGCTCAGCGGCGCGTCGCCGTACAGCGATTCCAGGACACCGCGCCGCGCGGCCAGACACCACCGACTGCGCACGAGGTTTTCCGACGTGTTCAGCCCGAATTCGCTGGCGCGATCCATTACCCGTCGTCCCTCCGCAGCGCGGCCCTTTTGCATGTGCTGCAAGGCCAGCCGGTGATACGCCGCCACGAGCAGATCAGGCAATGTCGGATCCAAGCGGTCAAGCGCCAGCGCACGCGCGAAATAATCGGTGGCCTTCACGAGTGCCTTTCGATCATTGCAGGCGGCACCAACGGCCAGGAGCACGCCCTTGTCGTTGGGAAAGCGACCGGCCATCACGTCGAGCAGGCGATTCCGGTCGCGCACACGTTTGGCCGTCGCATACACCGACGCCAGCAGCAGGTGCGCCCTGATATTGGTGGGGTCGAGCATGATACTCTTTTCCAGCGCCGCAATGGCGTCGGCACTGTCGTCGCGCTTTGGCGTCCGCAGAAAGAACGTCGGTGGCGGCAGCGGTCGCGCGAGCACCTCGCCCAACCAGCACAATGCCGCCGAGGCGAGGCGAGGGTTGGGGCCATGCGCACGTTCGTGACCCTGAAGAAAGCCTTCCCACAGTTGCCGCATGTCCTCCGTTTCAAAGTCGCGACCGGGTCCCGATGTCGCCAACAAGCAGAGTATCCGGCGGATCTGCCTTAATTCCGTGGGATTCTTCTCGCGACGAAGCTCCTCAATCTCCGACAGCATATCCAGGTACGGACGGCGATGATCGTCGTGCATCGCGATCGCGGCGTTGAAATAGAAATCGGAAAGTGCGGACGTCAGATCGACGCCGTCTGACGGAAAGGACGCCTTCGCAGTGCGCACCGCGCGATAGGAGGCTGCATGCTTGTCGGCTCGCCACAGCGCTTCGGCCCGAGCCAGTACACGCCCCCATCCCGGTTCGTCACGCAACGCACCCGCTGCGTCGAGCACGGCTTCCAACCGTGGCCCCTGTGCGGTGGTGTCCACCCGTACACCAATGGTCAGCAGCCACGCCGCGCCGGCGCGCCCCGGACCCGAGTCGGCTGGCAACTGTTCGAAATACTGTCTGGCCTTTTCGAACTCGCCCCGCTGATACGCGACAACCGCTCGAACAAACACCCGCCAATGCGCGAACGCGGAGTCACGTTTAAGCGGGCGCACAAGGTCCAGTGCCCGATCAGGATCGTCGAGGCACGTAGCTTCGATGGCCTGCTGAATCGCGCGGAGTTCAGCAATCACCTGCGCCTTTGCAGCGGTTCCGGTTTCCATCGTGCCGCGACTGAACGCGACCACCAGCTGATCGGCCATCCGGCACCGGTCGTTTGGCGGCAGCAGTCCATCGGCCAGCAATGCCACGGGATCGGACGCGGGCTTTGACGCACCGACCGAGGCGGTGGCGATTTCCGATTCGAGTGCGGCGATGGTTTCAGGTGACGCGATCGTCTTGAGGTACTCCAAAACCTGCTGCGCGTCGGCGACCAGCCGCTTGTGGAGCATGCTGCGGGCGAGCCCAACGTTTGCTTCGACAAGCGACGGTTGGAATTTCACGCGGTCGCGCTTGCACAGCTCCTTGAATGCGTCACGCGCCTTGCGCCATCGCTCTGCGGCCAGATGGGCGTGGGCCTGCAGTTCGAAGGGATCGGGAGAGCGACTATCGCGCGACGGTGACGCGGGCATGCCCAAGGGATTTTGTGCGGGCGAATGTGGTTTTTGCCAACCGAAGGAGCGAATGTACTCCTCGTCGCGAAAACGCGCAGGATCGGATCATTACTGACTTTCCCGTAGCAAGGTTGGTCGTGGGTTCGGTGGTAACCGGTGGTCGACTTCC
>JANOKE010000945.1:0-2909 GCA_031419135.1 Gemmatimonadaceae bacterium | reverse complement strand
GATCGAGCGTTTCCGGCCGATCGGTGGGCATCGCCATTCCAGCCGCCGCCGCCACCGTCGGGAAAATATCGAGCTCGTGGAATACCGCATTGGTTTTCTGTCCGCGTGGAATCGTGCCCACCCAACGCATCACGCACGGCGTGCGAATACCGCCCTCCATGACGGAGTTGTAGAAACCGCGCCACGGACCCGACGATCCGCGCCACGGTCGACGCCCTTCGGGGCCGTTGTCGGGCACCACATCACCAGCGTGTTGCGTTCCAGGCCCATGCGCTTGAGCGCATTCAGCACGAGTCCCACGTTGTGGTCCACGTCCATCATCGCGTCACCGATATCACCGGCACCGGTCTTCCCCATGAAATCCGGATGCGTGAGCGTTGGAAAGTGGATCTGCGTCATGGGGTAATACAGGAAGAATGGCTTCCGCGCTTTCGCATTGCGCTCAATGAACTCCACACTCTTGTGTGCCGATTCGCGATCGACTGTGCGACGCGTGTCGAGGTCAAACACCTTCACCTTGGTGGGCGCTCCGCCGACGTGTTGCGCCCAGATGAATGACGTGTCGGTTGGGTTGGGCTTGAGTTCTGGCGCCGAAACCCACTGCGCTTCGTTGCTGGTGTTGGGGATGCCGTACCAGTCGTCGAAACCCTGATCAATCGGCGTGCGATTCTGCATTCAGTTTGCACCACCCAGGTGCCACTTGCCGTACAGCGCCGTCGCATACCCCGCCGACTTCAGCGCCTCGGCCAGCGTCACCTCCCACAAGGTGATGCCGGTGGGCTGTGCCGCACCGGATCGAATGGCATACCGTCCCGTGAGCAGCGCCGCGCGCGACACGGTGCACGAGAACTCGACATTGAAGTTGTCCAGCCGAATGCCTTGCGCGGCGATGCTATCGATGTTGGGCGTGGGTACACCGCACACACTGCCGTACGCGCCCACTTCGCCCCAGCCGAGGTTGTCGGGGAAGATAAGCACGCTGTTGGGACGCGTGCTCGGTTGTGCGGCTGGCAGAAACGTCGCAGCACTCAGCGACAGCGCGACGAGCGCAACGGAAGCGGGAACGACAAAGCGTCGACACATGGGCTTCTCCTGATGGCGGGTCGAGTCCGGGAGAATATGCAACCATCGCATGCCTCTTGCCTTGCGGCGATGGCCCGACGGAGCCGGAACGATCAACGGAGTCGGCGCCATCGCGGTTTTGCTGATCGCACTGCATGTTTGCGGGCCGAACGGTATGCACTGCAGCAGGCCGACGGACCGACGATGTCCACCCCCACTCGAGGGTCCCATGCGCGACGCGAGCAACGATTCCGATCGCCTGAGCGCGGCGCTCGCGGAGCGCTATCGCATTGAGCGCGAGCTCGGAGCGGGTGGCATGGCCACGGTCTATCTCGCCCAAGACCTCAAGCACAAGCGTCGCGTGGCGGTGAAGGTGCTCAAGCCGGAGCTCGCCGCAGTGCTGGGCGCCGAGCGCTTCGTGCAGGAGATTACGACGACGGCGGCGCTGCAGCATCCGCACATTCTCCCGCTCTTCGACAGCGGCTCTGCGGACGGGTTTCTGTACTACGTCATGCCGTTCATCGATGGCGAGACACTGCGCGAGAAGCTCGATCGCGAGACACAACTGGGCGTCGATGAGGCAGTGCATATCGCACGCGATGTTGCCGACGCGCTTGACTATGCGCACCGCAACGGTGTCATTCATCGCGACATCAAGCCTGAAAATATTCTGCTCGCGAACGGTCGCCCGATGGTGGCGGATTTCGGCATCGCACTGGCGGTGAGCGCCGCTGCGGGCGGGCGGATGACCGAAACAGGATTGACGCTCGGCTCGCCGCAGTACATGTCGCCGGAACAGGCGACCGCCGAGAAGCAAATCACAGCGCGCTCCGACGTCTATTCGCTCGCCAGCGTGTTGTACGAAATGCTCACTGGAACTCCGCCGCATACCGGAGCGTCGGCTCAGCAGATCATCATGAAGATCGTGACGGAGGAAGCACCGTCAGTCGCGCTATTGCGCAAATCGGTGACACCGAACGTGGCGGCGGCCGTCGCGAAGGCGCTTGAGAAACTTCCCGCCGACCGTTTCGGCAGTGCGAACGAGTTCGCAGCGGCGCTGAGCAACCCGTCCTTCCGGGGCAGCACTGTCGCGGCGCTTGGCGCGGTAGCGGGACGTGGCGGGTGGCGACAACGAGCAGCGGTTCCGGCGCTCGTCGCGACGAGCCATTTATGGTTGGCGCTCGGTTGGGCGATGCAGCGTCCAGCGCCATCTGGACCGACCACCCGGTATCGCGTAGAGCTGCTGGAGGGACAGGGCTTGTCCTCCAGCCTCTTTTCGCGACTGGCCGTGTCCCCGGACGGGTCGAGGCTCGTATACCTGAGCGACGGCGAAGGGGGCACGCGACTGATGGTGCGCATGCGTGACCAGCTCGAAGCGGTGGCGCTCCCAGGAACCGAGGGCGCCATTAATCCGGCGATCTCTCCAGATGGAAGACGTGTCGCATTCATGGACCGCGTGCTCGGCGCCACAATCAAGGTCGTGTCCTTGGTAGGCGGCCCACTGATTTCCATTACCGATTCGCTCGTCGGGATACCCGGTCTCTCTTGGGGAGCCGATGGCTTTATCTACTACGACCTGCTCGGCCTTGGGCCCCTTATGCGTGTCCCGGAGGCAGGTGGACGCGCTCAGTCCATTGGCCGCGTCGACTCCGCACGGGGCGAACTGCAGCACTCCTGGCCCGACGCGTTGCCGAACGGCCGAGGCGTGATCATGACGGCGAGCCGCGGCGGTCCGGGAGCCATGGGAGGTGCGACAGACGAAATCGCCGTGCTCGATCTGGCCACCGGAGTCCATCGGCCGCTGGTCCGCGGCATCGCCCACACCCTGAAGTCGTCGGCCGGCAGCG
>JANOKE010000944.1:0-1053 GCA_031419135.1 Gemmatimonadaceae bacterium | reverse complement strand
TCATGAGAACATCCTTGCCTGCTTCGCCTTCGCGGCCGAGCGTGAGCGGCGCTTGCAGGCCATCCCGGCGGCGTAGTGGCCGTTCGGTTTCTGCTCGACGAGAATCTGTCGGAGCAATTGGTTCGACGAAGGATGAGGACTTCGTGAAGCTCAGCGTGCTGCGCGGACCGCCGCCGAAGGTGCTCTGGCTCAATGCGGGTAACGTGGCGAACAGCGTTGTCTCGAATCTCATCCTCCAAAACGCGGATGCGATTGAGGCGTTCGTGGCTCATCCTGAACTCGGCGTTTTGGCGCTCGGACTCGGTCCGCGGTCGCGGTAGACTCCTGTGTCTCTTGCATGCGTCGCCGGGCTGGGCGCGGAACACGCTTGGACGACGAATCGTCCCGAGCGGCCCACCACATCGGGACTCGGCTACCAATGCGAACCAGCGAGGGATGCTCGGCGGCCAAGTGAGGCCAACGTCCACCGGCGCTACCGAAACCCAAGCGACACAGTGACGCCGCAACTGTGGCGACGCAGCGCTGCGACGCCCTCTGGCGATCGAATGCCGACATGCGTTCACAGTTCTTTGCGCTGACCGGCAAGCGCGGTGATCTGGAGACGGGACCGTATGCATTCTGAGCGCGCGCACCTGATAAAGCGAACGCCCCGAGGAGATCACTCTCCCCGGGCGTGGAAGCCCGCTGGCCGTGCGCGCCGTATCGGCATCTGTGTCGCGACCCGTCGCTGGGTACGCCTGGCGGTACGCGACTTTCCGCCCTCAGCGTTCGGCTTCCCATTCGACTGTATGCAAGTTCTCGCGCCGGAGAAGCCGAGTCAATGATCTCCGACCCAAGAAAGGCGCTGCTGACCCAGAGCTCCTCGACCGACCCCGCGCTCACCAACTTGAGCGACGCATGCAAATGTCGGCGCTCCGATGTCAGGAACTTGACGAAGCGAAATCTACACGCGCAATTCGCGCATCCATTCGGCCAACCCGATACACATCGCCGTTGACCTCGTTTGCCGCGCGCCCCGACATCCAGCGATCCATGGAACACCAACTTGATGAC
>JANOKE010000943.1:0-4081 GCA_031419135.1 Gemmatimonadaceae bacterium | reverse complement strand
CGCCAGGCGGATTCCCAAGAATGTGCCAGATGCGCGCCCATGCTTCGAGTCCTTCGTGCAACCGGTGCACACGGAAAAATTCGTTGGGCGCATGGTAGTCTTCGTCGGCCGTGGAGAAACTGAAGAATACGGTATCGAGTTTCATGTGACGCTGGAACAATTCCGAAACAGGCACCGTGCCGCCCATGCGCACCACCAGCGGATGCACGCCATACACCGCGTGCAGCGCGGCATCAGCGGCCTTGAGCGCGAAATGGTTGCTGTCAATGTGGGCCGGCCATGCGCCATGATTGGCTGTGCTTACCGCGAGCGTTGTACCAGGTGGCACATGCGATTGAAGGTGTTTGGTGACCAGGGCCACCACATCGTTGGGGTCCTGATCGGTCACCAGACGACAGGTGATCTTCGCGTGGGCCTCACTCGGGATCACAGTTTTCTGGCCAGGCCCTTGGTAGCCGCCCCACATGCCGTTTACGTCGATGGTAGGTCGCGTCCACTGACGTTCGAGCGTGCTATATCCCGGCTCGCCGAACACCGCAGGTGCGCCGACTTGGCGCAGGTATGCCTGTTCGTCAAATGGCAACGCTGCAATCGCCGCACGCTCGGCCGCCGTAAGTGCCGTTACGCTGTTATAGAATCCGTCAACCGCAATGCGACCGTTTGCGTGGTGCAGCGACGCAATCAGTCGAGCCATGGCATGCAACGGATTCGCCACACCACCGCCGTGACGGCCCGAATGCAGATCTTTCGTGGCGGCGGTGAGTGTAAACTCCAGCCCCGCCAATCCGCGACTGGCCACCGTGAGTGACGGCTCGTTGATGCGCCACATCGCGCCATCGGCCGACAACACAAAGTCGGCCGCCAGCAGTTCGGTGTGCTGTGCAATGAACGCCTCAAGATTCTCGCTGCCAATTTCCTCTTCACCTTCAAACATGAACTTCACGTTGATGGGCAGCGCACCGGCGCAGGCAAAGAACGCTTCGGCGACCTTGATGGGGATCAGCATGGGCCCCTTGTCGTCGGACACACCGCGCGCGTACAGTCGGCCATCACGCACGGTGGGTGTAAATGGCGCGCTGTGCCATTTCTCCAGTGGATCGGGCGGCTGCACGTCGTAGTGCCCGTACACCAGCACCGTTGGCTTGCCGGGCGCGCCCAGCCATTCGCCGTACACCACGGGATTGCCGGGCGTGGCGATGGTGCGCACCGCAATTGGTCCGGCGGTCGCGAGTTTTGTGGCCACCCACTGTGCGGCGGCAGTCATGTCAGCCGCGTGCGCGGGATCGGTACTCACGCTGGAGATTGCCGCGAACTCCACGAGTTCGCCTAAGATCCGCTCGTGATTCGCGCGAAGTGCGGCAAGCACCTGTTCGTTCGTGTACGGGTTGTCCATCACTTGCCACCGTCAATGGAGAGCACCTGACCGGTGATCCAGTTGGCGTATTCAGACGCAAAGAACATCACACCGTTCGCGATGTCGCTTGGCGTTCCCAGTCGCTTAAGCGCAATGCGGTCTACCAATGCACGCTGGCCTTCGGCACCGTACGCGTCCCACTGACGCTCGGTGGCGGCGTTGGAACGCACAAAACCCGGTGCAACATTGTTGACCGTGATGCCCCACGGTCCCAGTTCGTGCGCCAGTTGCCGAGTGAGACCGATTTGTGCGGCCTTGGCCGATGCATACGCCTGAATGCCGGTGAGACTGATGCCCAATCCGGCGCCACTGGAAATGTTCACGATGCGGCCACTATGCACGGCCTTCATGCCGGGCGCAACGGCCTGCGACAGGTAAAACGCGCCGGTGACGTTCACATCAAAAATGCGCTGCCACTCGTCTGGCGTGACCTCTTCCAGCGGCCTACCCACTTGTCCCAGTACGCCGCCGGCGTTGTTCACCAGGATGTCCACGCGACCTGTCGCGGTCGACGCTTCGGCGATCAGCGCCTCAACCGCGGGTTTGTCGCACACATTTACCGTGCGCACGCTGCATGTGCCGCCGTCAGCACGACACAGGCGCTGCGTTTCCAGGAGTTCGTCGCTGATCACGTCGGAGGCCCACACATGCGCCCCGCGGGCCGCGAACGCGGCACTGATGGCACGACCAAAGCCGTGCGCTGCGCCGGTCACAAGAGCGGTTTTGCCACCGAATTCGATATTCATGATGTCACAAGGCTGGCAAGTGCATCCAGTGTTTCCATCGATTGCGGGCGAACTCCGCGTTCGATGTCGTGAACGAGCGCCACCAGGCGCGTGGTGAGCGGCGTCGCCACGCCCGCTTCGTGGCCCAGCGTCACCACGATGCCCAGTTGCGCGTCTACTTCGGTGGGTCGCTTGCGCACGGCAAGATCGCGCCAAATGCCACTGTGGGTCTTGGCCGAGCGACGGTTGTGAGCGACCAGCTCATCGAGCGAGTGCGCCGCCGAGTCGGGTGCAGCCGTGGGCAGGTACGCGGCGGGATCGAAGCCGTCGAAGGACTCGGGAGTGACGCTGCGCGCTGCGGCCACCGCCAGGATTTCTCGCGCCAGCGCGATGTACAGCGGGCGATACGCCGGCATGTCCAGTGCGTCGGCGATGGACTCGTTGGTGAGTGCGGTGGCAAACAGCATCGCGCCGTACGCCTCCTTGGCCCACAGGAAGCCCCAGATGTTGGGTGTAACGATGGCGCGCTCGTCGAACGCGGCCCAGGCGTCTCTGATGGCTGTGACGCGCGGCGTGATGCGGCCGTGTATCTCGCCCACCACCACCGCGCCGCAGCCACCGTAGTGAATCACACCAGGTTCCAGGTAGTCGGCGCCGAAGTTCACGAAGGCGCCCATGGTGCGGTCAGCGCCCACGACGGTGGCGATAGCCAATTCGTTGAGCCCGTTCTGCGCTGACACCACGCAGCCGTTGGCGCGCAGGTGCGGCAGCAACGTGCGGGCAGCCGCTTCGGTGTGATGCGCCTTGGTGGCGAGCACAATCGTATCCCAATCACCGCTGAGCGTTTCGGGTGTGAAGGCAGGCATGCGTTCCGAAAACGTTTCGATCGGACCGGTGATACGCAGTCCGTCCCGATTTATGGCGTCAACGTGCTCGCTGACGTTGTCAACGAGCGTAACATCGTGACCAGCACGCGCGAGATACGCCGCCAGCGTGCCACCAATCGCGCCCGCACCCCACATGAGCCAGCGCATGGGCGCGGTCAGGATGCGCCGCCCCAATCGCCTGAGAGCAGCGCGCGCGTCTCTTCCACCGCAACTTGCCACAGGGCCAGCGTGTCCTCATCTGAACGCTGATACAGGCCGCCGTAGTTGCCGTCGCCCAGGTATGCGCGCAGCGCCACCGGATCGAGCGCCCGCACACGCGCCAGATCGACCATGGGCCGCTGCGTGGTTGGCACGTCAACACCGGGCATTCGCGTCCAGGGAAAGTTTTCCATCCACGAGCCGTGCGACGCGATCGGATCGATGGCTTGCACCTTGGCCCAGGTATTGGGCGCGTTCCACCAGTTGTGAAAGATCACGCGACACTCCGGATGCGCTGCCGTCCACTCAGGAACGAACTGCTGCACGGCGCTGTTGCCGCCGTGACCGTTCACAATGAGGATGCGACGAAAGCCGCTGTGCGCCATTCCATCCAGAATGTCGCGCACGACGTGCAGGTGCGTGTCCACACGCAGCGAGATCGACCCTGGAAACTCGCGGAAGTACGGCGTCACGCCATACGGCAATACCGGGAACACGGGAATCCCCAGTGGCTCGGCGGCGTCCGCCGCCACGCGCTCCGGCAGAATGCAGTCCACCGTGAGACGCAGATAGCTGTGCTGTTCCGTGCTGCCCAGTGGCAACACGGCGCGGTCGTCGCGTTGCAGGTATTCCTCCACCTGCATCCAGTTCATGTCGGAGATTCGCACGCGGGAGACCGGAGACCGGAGACGGGAGACGGGAGACGGGAGAGAGCTGGCCGGCGACTGGTCGACTCTCTCCAGTCGGGGGCAGTTCAGGAGGCAAACATACGGACTGGCCGAGCCTCGTGGGGGAGGAGATGCGTTTCATGCCTCGCGTCGGAGCGGTTTTGGGCATAGTCTCCTGTGTTGTCGGTT
>JANOKE010000942.1:0-1701 GCA_031419135.1 Gemmatimonadaceae bacterium | reverse complement strand
GATCGTCGCGGTCACCGGGAATCATGAACTGCTGCCAGAACTTTTCCCCGAGCGTCATGCGCGCGAGCAGATCGTCTGCACGCGCGGCTGGAGCGATGCGGGCGTCACGATAGGGCGCCGACGCGGGCGGCTTGGCGAGCGGGTCGCGCGGGGCGGTTTGGGCCTCGGCGGACGTAGCACCGAAGGTGAGCGCCGTGACCAGCAAGGGGCGAAGAATCGACATGGGGAGAGGGTAGCTCATGCGAGGCTTGGGGCAAGCGGCGGCGAGCATGTAGACCGTGCGCCACGTTGCGTCAGCGCTGCAGTGTTGGCTCAACGCGGCGGTTCAAGGTGTGGAGGGTTTGGTCGCCCACAGTTGTGCTTGTGACGCCGTGGAATGCATTCGTCGTAGTTCGTGCCGTCGGCGTAACGGATTGGGTTCCGGTGGCGGGCACGACCATACTGGCACCGATGTTCCATTGAGGGGAGGCAGGATTCTCCGTGTTCCTCCTGCCCTCCCTGCCATGTACCCGTTTCTGCGTCGCCTTTCCACGCTTCCCGGATCAATACTCGGCATGGCCGCGTCGCTCTGCTTTGCCTCCGCACAGGTGTGGGCCCAGACGTCGCCGGGCCCGGCGAAGGGCCGTTTGGGCGAAACCATCGCAACGGTCACCGCGGCCGCTCCCGCCATCGATGGCAAGCTGCAAAACGTGGTGATCACGGGCTCAAAAGGCGACTCCATCGAGATCACGTACGCGAATACCGGCACCATGGCGACGGCGATTGTCGGCGAGGTGCAAGTGTTCGTGAGCGAAGACGAGGTGGTGGCGACGGTGCCTTTTGCCGATGCGCAGATCATATCGGCCGGCACGACACAGCGATTTCGTGTTGCGATGCCAAAGCTGGCGAAAGGCCGGTACACACTGATCGCGATCGTGGAGTACGGTGGCGAGACGATGACCGCAGCGCAGGCGACGCTCGCGATTCGTTGATCGCGTCGAAGAACCATACCAGCACTGTAGCGCGAGTCGTCGATCCTTGCCTACGTCTTGGGGTGAAACGCATTATTCGTAGTCGGTCGGCGCCACCGCGAGATCATGCCCCTGTCCCCTCGTCTCCAAGCGCAGTGTTGTTGGTGGCGGCACTGTCATCCTGCCGGGATTTCAGTGGCGCTCGTTTTCGTGCTCCTCGCCTGCGCGCAGGTGGAGCGTGTACTCGAAGGCCCTGCCTCCCTTGATGCGCGACTTGCGGTCGCAGTGGAGTCCGAGGCAATCACGATCGCGGCAGGGAGCGAAGTCTCGACGCGCATTATTTTGACGCGCATCGGTGATTTCTCCGGTCCAGTGGCGCTGACCACCGAACGCATACCCGATGGCATGACGGCCGCTATCGAGAATGAGCAAACCACCGGCCAGGTCACAACGGCGACACTCCGACTGCGCGCCAATTCCACGGCGCGCCTGGGCACGTTCGGACTCGGACTCCGTGGACGCGCCGATCGTGTGCGTGATGCAACCTTGCAGATGTCCATCACCATCGCGCCGCCACTGGCGTACGCGCTGTCGGTGTCGACGCCGTCCCTCACGATTGCCAAGGGTGGAATCGCGCGAGCAACGACGGCGCTCGCACGAACCAACTACGCGGGACCGGTTGCGCTCACCCTCGAAAGCGCTCCCGGAATCACCGCCGTCTTTGACGAAAGTCCACTGAGTGGCGCCGGTA
>JANOKE010000941.1:0-1632 GCA_031419135.1 Gemmatimonadaceae bacterium | reverse complement strand
AAGCGGAGTGGCGAACTTTTCTCGGCAAGAATCGCCTCGATGACGCAGCGCTGGACGAGGTGATCGCAGAGATTGGCAGTTTTGTAGAGATTCCGCTACGGCGCGCGCGCCAGAGGATCGCTAAGCCATGAGCAACTTTACAGAGTCGGTCGTCGAGGAAGCCGCGCTGGCATGGTTGGAGGCTGTCGGCTGGCAGGTCCGCAACGGCGCCTCGATCGCCCCCGGAGAGCCCGCCGCCGAGCGCGATGACTTCGGGCAGGTCATCCTCGCTGCTCGCCTGCGCGATGCGCTGACAAGACTCAACCCAACTATCCCCGCCGAGGCACTTGAAGATGCCTTCCGCAGACTGACGCGGCCAGAAGGTGCGGACCTCATCCTGCGCAACCGCACCCTGCATCGACTGCTCGTGGACGGCGTGACGGTTGAATATCGCGATGTCGCTGGTCGAATCCGCGGCGCCCAAGCGCAGGTTGTTGACTTCGACGACCCGGCACGAAACAACTGGCTCGCTGTCAACCAGTTCAGTGTAATCGAGAACAAACACACTCGGCGACCCGATGTCGTGCTCTTCGTCAACGGCCTTCCACTCGCCGTGGTGGAACTCAAGAATGCGGCCGCCGAAAACGCCACGATCTGGAGCGCGCTCCATCAGCTGCAAACCTACCAGGCAGACGTGCCAACGCTGTTCACCACGAACGCGCTGCTGGCCGTCTCTGATGGTGTAGAAGCGCGCGTAGGCGCTGTCGCTGCCAGCCGCGAATGGTTCAAGCCATGGAGAACCGTTGCGGGCGAAACGCCACGCGGCATGCATTTGCCCGAGCTGCAAGTGCTCGTAAACGGCCTGTGCACACCGAGGCGCTTTCTCGATCTCATTCGCGACTTCATCGTGTTCGAGGACAACGGCGATGAACGCCCGATCAAGAAGATGGCTGGCTATCACCAGTATGACGCCGTGCAAGTGGCGGTGGCCGCGACATTGCGGGCAACCGCACCGGAAATGTCGCTCAAGCGTGTCGCTGAACCGCCCGCCCTGTACAACGTCGGCAAAAAGCCCGGTGGCAAGCCCGGCGATGGACGTGTGGGTGTGGTGTGGCACACGCAAGGTTCCGGGAAGAGCCTCACCATGGCGTTCTACGCCGGTCGGGTTATTCGCGAGCCGGCAATGGCGAACCCCACCATTGTGGTGCTCACCGACCGCAACGATCTCGATGAGCAGCTCTTCGGCACGTTCTCGCGTTGCCAGGAACTGCTACGTCAGCCGCCGGTGCAGGCCGAGAATCGTGCGAAGTTGCGCACACTGCTGAACGTGGCGTCCGGCGGCGTGGTATTCACGACTATCCACAAGTTCTTCCCCGAAGAAAAGGGCGATCGGCATCCGACACTTTCCACCCGCCGCAACATTGTCGTGATCGCCGACGAAGCGCATCGCAGTCAGTACGACTTCATTGACGGATATGCGCGACACATGCGTGACGCGCTGCCACACGCCTCGTTCATCGGATTCACCGGCACCCCCATCGAACTGCAGGACGCCAACACACGCGCCGTGTTCGGTGACTATATCAGTATCTACGACATTCAACGCGCGGTACAGGACGGCGCGACGGTACCCATTTACTACGAAAGTCGACT
>JANOKE010000940.1:0-7689 GCA_031419135.1 Gemmatimonadaceae bacterium | reverse complement strand
ACGCAAATCGGTGTCGGGTGATGCCAGATTGATAAGATACGAATCGTGCGCGCAGATCCATCGCACGTGCGTTTCGCGCATTGCCGCACGAAAGCGCTCGGCCTCGTCCGGTGTGACATCGCGCTCAACCCAACGATTGGCCTGTTTGGTAAAGATTTGCGCCGCGGTAGCGCTGATTTCACGGGCTCGCGCCGCCGCCTCCCACGTACCACCGGCGATCGACACATGGGCGCCCAGTGGCCCGCGGTCGTTCGTCCACTCACCGGCGTCGATAACGATCGGTGCGGCGGGGGGCAGGGTAGCGGCAAGTCGCTTGGCAGGCATGGGGGGGAAGTTAAGACGGGAGACGGCAGACGGGAGCTAACGGAAGACTGTCAGTCGACCGGGCGTCTCCCGTCTCCCATCTCCCTTCTCCCGTCTGAAGTCCTCCTACTTCCGTTGCGCCCTCAGCCACTCCAACGGATCCACTGCGCGGCCCTTGGGCCGGATCTCCAGGTGCAGGTGCGGTGGCAAGTCAGGATCGCCGGCGCCGATGGTGCCGATCACCTGACCCTTCACCACGTCCTGGCCTTTCCGGACATCGATGCGTCCCAGCGAGCCGTACACCGAGTAGTCGCCACCGCCGTGCTGGACGATCACCGTTGGCCCATACGTGCCCACCTGCTCGGCCAACACCACTTCACCGGCCGCAATGCTCTTCACGGCGGTACCAAGACTGGCGCCGATGCCCAAGCCGTTCCAGCGCGTGGTGGCGTTGTTCGGGTTCACGACGCGGCCGAAGCTGTACAGAATGCTGCCCTCGACCGGCCAGTCCAGGCGGCCGAGGTCGCCCGTTTTGATGGTGGACGGGGCCGCCGGACGGGCATTGGGCGACATCTCGGCACGTCGCCGCGCGGTCTCGCTTGCCGCAATAACACTGGCGACCCGGGCTTCGTCGCGGGCCAGTTGCGTCAACCGCTCCCGCGTTTGGGTAGCGCTGCGCTGCACGATAATGAGACTGCGCTGTCGCGCCGACTCCAAGTCGCGCAAGCGCGTGGCCTCCCGATCCTTTTCACTGCGGTTGCGGGTCACATCGTCTTGCAGACGCACCAGCAGTTCGCGCTGCGTGATGATGTTGTTGCGCAGCAACTCGACGCGTCGCACCAACGTGCGATCGTGCAGGGTCAGATCGTGCAGGTACTTGTAGCGGGCCACCAGCGCCGCGAACGACTGCGCCGACAGCATGGCTTCGGCATCGTACAATTGACCGCGCTTGTAGATCTGGACCATCCGTCGCTGCAGCGCCATCTGCTTCTTGACGATCTCCGCCTCGGCCTCCGCCAGCCCGGCGCTGGCGTTTGCGACCTCACGGGTAATGGTCACCAACTGCTGATCCAGCGCCTGCACGAGACGCGCCGTGGTGGAGCGCTGCTGCTCGAGGTTGTTCACTTCGTCGGCCAGCGAACGCGCGCTGCGTTGCAATTGCAACATGCGTGCTTCGAGATCGCTGCGCTCCCGACGCAACTTGTCCAGCTCGTCCTGTTGTTGTCGCAGGCGTTGTTCCGGCGTGGTGGTGCCGACCGCCTGCGCCGCCACGACGCGTGGCACCGCCAGCACCGTCACCAGCACTACGAGCCATCGGAGCGCGAGTCGCGCGCGACGTCGCATCAGCGCTCCTGCCACACCTTGCGCAGGTGCCGTCCCACCGAGAGCCAACTGCCCAGCAATCCGATCATCGCTCCTGCCAACACGCCCAGCAGCATTTGCGTGGTTGTGAAAAACGTGGTCTGCATGACCGACTGCGCCACCACGCGATTCGCCGACCACGACAAGAGCAGCGCGATGACGCCACCGGCGATGCCCTTGAGCGTGCCGTCAATCAAGTAGGGCAGTCGCACATACGCATTCGTCGCGCCGACCAGACGCATCACTTCGATCTCGCCGGTGCGGGCCAGAATGGCCATGCGAATCGTGGCGCCGATAATGATCACTGCCACCATCGCAAACACGAGTCCCAATCCCACACCGGCCGCTCCCGCGATGGTGCGCACGCGGTACAGTTTCTCCACCCATTCGCGGCCGTATCGCACCTCCTCGACCACCGGAAAGGTTTGCAGGCGACCGGTGAGTTGCCGCATGGTTTCGGGATCGCGCGCGTCGGCCTTGAGCCGCAACTCGACCGACGCGGGCAGCAGGGCGCCCTCCATCACATCCCGAAACTCCTCCAACTCCGAGCGCGCACGTTGGAGCGCCGAGTCGGGGCTCACATACCCCACCGACGCCACCTGCGGCATGCGCCGGGCAGCCGTGAGCAACTCGTTCACCTGCGTCTGGCTTGCCTGGTCAACGAGAAACGCGCGAACCTCCACGCGGTCTTCAATCACGCGCAATGCCGCCTGGATATTCAGCGCGACCAATCCGAACAATCCAAACGCAAACAGCGAAAACGCGATCGTGGTGACGCTGAGCATGGCCAGCGCCGGCGATCGCCGAAAGGCCAGCAGCACTTCACGCCAGGCGAGCCTCATCGGGGGCCTCCGCCGCGCAAGTCGGCCTTCAGACGCGCCACATCGGTGCCATCGAACGACAGCGTTCCGCGATTGAGCTCGAGAAACCGCATGCCCGTACGCTCAATCAGCGAGACGTCGTGCGTCGCCATGACCACGGCGGTCCCCGATGCATTGATCTCGCGCAACAGCAGATAGACCGCGTGCGTGGCCTTGTCATCCAGATTGCCTGTGGGCTCATCGGCCAGCAGCACGAACGGGTCGTTCACCAGGGCGCGCGCAATGGCGACCCGTTGTTGTTCTCCACCCGAAAGTTCGTGCGGAAACGCGGTGGCTTTGGACGCGAGTCCCACCTGCGTGAGCAGTCGCGCGACCTTTGGTCGGATGCTGGCCGGCGGGGCACCAGTGACCTCAAGGGCGAACGCCACGTTAGCCTCGGCCGAACGGTCGGGGAGCAGACGGAAATCCTGAAACACGATACCCAGACGCCGTCGCAACTTCGGAATTTCGCGCGCCTTCACCGTCTTTGACGAATAGCCCGAGACCCGCACTTCGCCCTTGGTTGGCCATTCGCTCATCGCGATCAGCTTGAGCAGCGTGCTCTTGCCGGAGCCGCTGTGTCCCGAAAGGAAGAGGAATTCGCCCTTGTTCATTTCGAACGAAATATTGCGCACCGCCACACCTGAGCGCGGATACTCCTTCGTCACGTCGGTCAACCGCAGAATACCTGCCATTACGTCTCCAGGGCGTGCGAAAGATCGGCAATCAAGTCATCGGCATACTCCACCCCAACACTGAGCCGAAGGAAACCGCCAGCATGGCTGATCGATGCGCGATGAAGTTCTACCAACTGATGATGCAAGATGTCATGGGCGTCGCCGATCGTGGAGGCCACTCCCCCCGCTGGCAAAGACGCAGAGAACAGCGCCAGCCGCGCAACCATCCGCGCGACCGCGGCTTCGCCGCCGGTCAGTTCGATGGCCAGCGTGCTGCCGAAACCATCCATCGTTTTCGCGGCCCACGCGTGGTCGGCGTGCGACGACAACCCCGGATAGTGTACGGCGCGAAGAGCCGGATGACCGACCGCCCATCGCGCGATCTGCAGGGCGTTGTGGTTTTGGCGCTGCTGGCGAATGTCGAGTGTGTTGAGGCCGCGGTCCAGCAGCCAGAGGAAGCGCGGATCCGGCGCGTGCCCCTCCCGCAACATTTTCGCGCGGACTTCGTCAATCACCGCCTCGGCGCCACACACCACACCGGCCACCAGGTCGCACTCACCGCTCAGGTGATGGGCCGTGGAATGCATTACCACATCGGCGCCATGCTCAATCGGGCGACAGTTGATGGGTGTGGCAAACGTCGAGTCGACGACCAGTGCCACGCCGTGCGCTTGCGCCAACACACGAGCCGGTCGCAGGTCCACCACCCGCGTCGTGGGGTTGACCGGTGATTCAAGAAACAGGACGCGGGTGGTAGGGCGCATCGCGCGGCGCCAGGCGCGCGTTTCCGTGGGATCAATGAAGGTGACGTCGATCCCCATGGTCGGAAGCTCCTGTTCAAGAAACCGGCGTGTGTCGCCGTAAAACCACGCGCTGGCCACCAGATGATCGCCGGCACGCAGAAGCGCCAACATGGTGCAGCGGGTGGCCCGTGCGCCGCTCGCCAGCACAAGCGCCGACTCGGTGCCTTCAAGCTCCGCCAACCGTCGTTGCAACCGCTCCGCAGTCGACGCATCACATTCGCGATCGTATGGCGTCGCTGCCACGGTGTTCCCCGTCGGTGCTGGCGGCGCCGCGTCCGGAACGCCGTCACCACGCGGAGCGCGTCGGTCGTGCACGAGCAGCGTCGCGCGATTCACGGTCGTGAGGTCCGCGTCACACGTAGCGGAGACCGTCGGTGTCTGGCTTGAGCACCCGCACAATTTCCGAAGGCGACACGCCCGCTACATCGCGCAGGATCACGCCGCCACGCGGCAGCGTGTCGTCAACCACCAGCACCGCCAGCTCGGAGCGTCGATCGGATACCACCCGCACCAGTTCCCCATCACTCACCAGACGAATGAGCGCATCTTCGGGACGCATGCGGATCATTGGACCGCGCTCCGCATCGCCCTTGCGCGTCGCGATGAATCCGATGACCTGAAGGGCCGGTGAAAATCCACTGTATTTGGCCATGGTCAAGACGCCTTGGGAAGCGTCCCTGGAACCATGTAGCCGGTTTCGTGATGCATAATCAATCGACGGCGGAAGAGCTGTCCGAGCAACGCTTCGGTGTCGTCGGCTGACGTGCCAAGCGTTGCCGAGGCGTCACCCAGGCCGATCGGCCCGTCATCCCGGACGATTTCCCACAGCCACCGCTCTGCCTCGCTCACGCAGCCATACAACTCGGCCAGTCCTTCGTGCCACGCGATCAATGCCAGATCGTGCCGCTCGAGCACCGTCTCGATAGGATCGAGATGCTCACCCTGGATGCCACGGAAGAGTAAATACCCGGCGAGCCCATCGACTTCGGCGTAGCGCAGCAGCAACTTCGCGACGATCTCGTCGGCGCACGAAAAGTCCAGCAGGTTCACCTTCGAAAAGTCAATCGTGGTGACCACCGGCGTGCCGATGTCCACCACCTGTCGCTCGATCGCGGTCCGCACTGCCGCGCCGGTTGGTCGCGTGACAAGGTTGGAATAGAGGTCGCACACCGCACCGCGCAACACCGAGCTGACATCGACGAAATGACTCATGACGACGACTCGGGTGGACGAGGCCGAGCGCGTGCCGTGGGGCCGTTTTTCGAACGAGCGACCGGTTCGCCAATGCGCTCAGGGATGGTGATCTGCATCTGTGCGCCGGGAAAGTTGGGCAAGGATTCCGTGATCGGGACATCCTCGTCCCAATCGGGCGTGATGGCCAGTCGCGCCGTGCCGCTGCGCACGGACAGCTTGCCCTGCCAGCGCCCCACGAATCGACGGATTCCCGCCAGTCCCTGACCCCGACCGTGATCGCCGTGGCGGAATCGACTCACGGCGCGCAACACGGCATCTTCCAACGCCATGGCATCATCCCAGCGGTCGTTGATGCGGTGGCCTGGCGCGCTCTCCAGGGAACGACGAAATCCGATACCCGCATCGCACACGGCGATGACCACCACCCGACGACCAAGCCGGCGCGCGTACTTGTATGTCTGCACCGCCACCCAGCCGCCTTGCCCTGCGTGCTCCACGATATTCTGACAGGATTCGCTCAGCGTCATTCCGAAGGCGCCGGTGATCGCCGTGTCGAGCCCCAACTGTCCATGCAGAATATCCGCGGCCTTGTGTTGAATGCGGCCCACCACCCCATGCACGTCGTCGCTGCGCACGATCGGCGTAATCTCCAGCAGCACGTCGGATTCATGCGCATCGCGGGATCGCGGCACGCTGCCGTGCAGGTCGTACAGTTCGCCCGCGTAACGAAAGAAGCCGGTGCGTGACCAATACGACAGCGTGTCCGGGTGCTCCGGCACCGCGAAGTCCATGCGATCGGGACGCGACTGGGCGACACAGAGCAGGGCCGTGAGTCCGTAAGGCGACGCCCACCGGGCGTGTCGCGCGTCGATCAGAATTTTTTGCCCCTCGGGAACCAACGCCAACTGTTCGAAGACGTGTTCGAACGTCAGCTCATCGAGCGAGGGTGGCACGCTGATCACGGTGGTCACGTCGTGCTGAGTTCTCCCCGAAGGTAGTTCGCGAGTCCCGTCGCGCCGCGGTGCTCGACATTGCGAGATGCGGCGTGGTTCGCCGCGCGAATGGCGTCCGTGAACATATCACCCGCCAGCAGTCGGGAGAAATGGGTGGCACCCCAAACATCGCCGCATCCGGTCGGATCGCCCGCACCATCAATGCGCGGTGCGATCGAAGGAATCAAGCCCGTTCGCACAGCGCCCAGTGCTCCCTTGCCACCGCGGGGGGATGTGGACAGCGACGAACTGTGACCTGACAGACGTGGAACGTCGGACAGGTAGTCGATGCCCGGTGCGGAAACGTACACCGCACCGCGTTTCCCCATCGTCACGCACAGACACGATACCCCGGCCGCCATCGCTGTCGCCGCGAGCGCCATCGGATCCGGCGCCATCATCTGCATCTCGTCTTCATTCACCTGTAACACGTCAAAGCAACCGCACCACGCCGCCACATCCGGCAGTGGACGGGCTACCCGGAGTCCGTCCTCCTGCACGGCCATCACCAGCATATGCAAATCGCAGTAGATAGGACCGCGGAAATGCGCACGGATCAACTGGGTGGTGAGCAAATCGAGTTCCCAACCGCTCAGGAAGTTGATGTACAGGGCGTCGAGTCGCGCGTCGTCCAGCACCGGCTTGAGTCCCATCCACGTCCATCCGGGCACGCCGCCCGACAGGTGTTCCGTGCGGCGCTCGTCATCGAGATACCGCAGTTCGACTCGATTGTTTGGCGACGGCACTTCAATCAGCGCGGCATCAGGCGCCATGTGCTGCAATGAACGACAGAACGTGCGTCCGCGCTCAGCGAGGTCGGCGCCGATTTTGCAGAGGGGGACGATGTCCCACCCATCGGACAGCGCGGCGTCGAATCCCGACAAGGAGTAGGTAATGCCGCCCCACTCCTCCACCGGCACGGCGCGACGATCGCGCCCGTGGATGACATCCCAGACGAAGGAGCCGATGACGCCGAGCCGTTTGCGCGACGCGGATGCCGACAACGACGGCACGCTGGTCGACAGGTTCGTCATGACCGCGTCAGTGGGACGAAGCGCCGTGCTGAGCGATGAATGTCGCTACCGCGCCAACCACGCCAGCCGTACCAGGGAGCGTACCGGGCACTATACGACAGGCATCGACCGCCGGCTTGAACGCGCGTCGACGGACCTCGGCGCGCAGCGGTCCAAACAGCGCTTCGCCGGCCTGCGTGACGCCCCCCGCGATCACCACCACGTCTGGATTGAAAATATTAAGCAGATTCGCGAGACCGGTGCCGAGAAAGCGCGCGGTGTCGCGAACCACCTCGGTGGCCACCGCGTCGCCTTGCGCCGCTGCCTCGTATACGGTGGCCGCCGTGATACGGGACACATCACCGCCCACAAGGTCGGGAAGAATCGAAACCTGATCGTACGACAGCGCTTCGCGAGCCCGCTCGGCGATCGCAGTGCCCGAGGCGTACGCTTCAAGGCACCCGTAGTTGCCACATCCGCAACGA
>JANOKE010000939.1:0-20982 GCA_031419135.1 Gemmatimonadaceae bacterium | reverse complement strand
CACCGGCGCCGCCCTCATCGCCAGTATGTTGCTGGGGCTGCCCGCAGTACCCGCGCGCCTCCGTGAGGTCTATGTACTGATCGTCGCGGTGGGAGTGTTCACTACACTCTCGCGCGGCGCACTGCTGTGCTGGTTGATCATCATCGCCTTTCTTGTCGCATCGCGCGCCGTGCGTGGCAAGCGCCTGGCGATCACGTTCGCCGTCGGCGCAACTTTGGCGTTGTCCGTTGCCAGCGCGATGCTGGCGAAGGGACAGTTTGGCTACCTGGGTGGCGGTGCTGAACAATTCGTGCGCAAACGCCTCGCCATTGGCAACAAGGAGCAGCTGGGCACCGACGTGAGCGCGTCCTCACGATCGCATCTGGCCATGCGCGCTGTCGAGATGTTCGGAGAACGGCCGGTGACCGGTCATGGCACCGGTGCGACGGTTGAGTGGAGCGAGCCCGAATCCACGCACAACATCTATGTTCGCCAACTCGCCGAATACGGAATCGTTGGCGCGTGGCTGGTGCCGCTTGTGCTGGTGCTCTGTTGGCGTGCCGCCGGCGTCAACGGGATCGGCGACACCGTCGAACCGTCGCTGCGCGTCGCAACGTCGCGCGCGTTTGTCGTTTTTGTTGGCTTGTGGGGACTGTTCAGTCACAACGTCATCGACGATGGATTCGTGCTGATGGGTATCGCCCTCACCGCGGCGATTCCCGGTGTCGCCCCACCCGCAACAACACAGCGGTCGCGCACCATCTCCGCAGCGGTCGGAGGTCGCCCATGACGTCGGCGCAGCGGGTCTTGAGCATTACCGGTGGCCACCACGCGGTTACCGGTCATGGCTCGGCCGAGCGCGAGACATCACTCTCGATCCTCGTGCTGCTGGGAGGGCTCGGTGTCGGCGGCGCGGAGCACCAAGCGATCATGATCGCCGGCGCCCTGCAACATCGCGGACACCGCGTCACCATTGCGTCGCTGGCCGACGGGCCCTTGCACGCCACGATTGAGCAACTGGGGATTCCACTCGACGTGCTGGCACGCCCGTTGTCATTCTCGCCGGCCGCCATTCCGGCGCTCGCGCGCACGATGCGGCGTCGCGCGCCCGATATAGTGTACGCGTTTCTCGACGTCCAATGGCTGATGGCGTTGGCCGCGCGCACGATGGCGCCGGGTGCCCGCGTGGTGCTTGGACTGCGCTCTTGTCAGTACTTCCAGCATGCTGAAGGCGCGCGCGACCGAGCGGTGCACCAGCTCGCGCGACGATTCGCCCGATTCGCCGACTTGCTTATCGCGAACAGTCCGGCCGGTCTGGAAGACTTCAACCGTTTCGTGCCGAGTGCTCCAAAAGGCATCGTCATACCCAACGGCATCGATCCCGCCCGTTTCTCGCGTGATCCCGGCGGACGTCGTCTGTTGCGTGCCGAATGGTCGGTGCCTTCACACGCGGTCGTCATTGGTCATGTGGGTCGACTCGATCCGGTCAAGGACCACGAGACGCTTATTAAGGCAGTTGCGCAGGTCGCCCGGCACGATCCGCGCGTGATGCTGGCCTGCGTTGGTGAGGGAACACCAGCGCGGGTCGAGGCGCTGCGGCACTGCGCGGTCACACACGGCGTCAGTAATCGCGTGCACTTCCTTGGACGTCGAGATGACCTGGCCGCCGTCTACAGTGCGTTCGACGTACTGGCCCTGTCGTCCATCCGTGAAGGCTTTCCCAACGTGGTCGCTGAAGCAATGCTGTGCGGCGTGCCTGCAGTGGTCACGAACACGGGTGCATCGGCCGACATCGTGGGCGCCCTTGGTGAGGTCGCGGACTGTGGCGACGCTGCGTCGCTGGCCGCCGGCCTGCAACGCCTGGTCACGCGCCGTTCGTCGGCGCTGTCCGCGCGCTGTCGTCTCCGCATCCTCGCTGACTACACGATCGATCGATGCGCCTCGCTCACCAGCGCCGCTTTTCGCAATCTGATTCCCTCATCTCGTCTTCCGTTATGACGTCCACGACACCGCTCACCGGCCTGAGCCCGTTCGATCTGCTGCGACTGCTGTTGTCGCGACGACGTTTGATGCTTCTGATGCCGATGGCCGCTGCGGCCGGGGTGATCACGATCGGCCTGTTCAACGATCGCAGCTGGACCGCGCAAGGCGCGATCGTAGCGCAGTCACCGTCGGGCAACGTGTCGCGGCTCGCGGGATTGGCCGCGCAGTTCGGCGTGGCGGTTCCAACCGGTCAGGCTGGCCAAAACCCCGACTACTTTGCCGACGTGCTTCGCAGCGATGGCATGCTGCGTCGACTGCTGGTTGCCAAATACACTCAGACCGACGGCCGTGCCATCGACCTTGTCGCGCATCTGATATTGTCCGACCTGCCGCGGGCACAACGCGCCGAGTTCGCGTTGCGCGAACTGCGCAATCGAGTGAGCACATCGGTTGGATTGAAAACCGGCATCGTACGCATTGGCGTCAAAGTGTCGGACCCGGAACTTGCGCGCCAGGTGGTCGCGCACGCTCTCAGCGAACTCAACGCGCTGAATATCGCTGCCCAACAGGCGATGGCATCGCAGGAGCGACGCTTCACCGATGAGCGACTGACCGTGGCGCGTACCGAACTGCGACAGGCCGAAGACCGACTGGAGTCGTTCCTGCGCGGTAACCGGGCGTTTACCGGAGGCCCGCAACTGGTGCTGCAGGAAGAGCGGCTGCGTCGCGACGTGAGCCTGCGACAGCAGGTGGTCGTCGGACTGGCGCAGTCGCTGGAACAGTCTCGCCTTGAGGAAGTGCGAAACGTTTCCGTGATCTCCGTGGTCGAAGCACCCGTGCGTCCCGCGCTTCCCGACAGTCGCAAGTTGGTGCTCAAGGGGCTCTTCGCCGCAATCGCCACGGCTACTGCGCTGTTCGCCTTTCTCGTGGCGGCGGAATGGCGACGTCGCTTCGCCACGAGCAGCCCGGAGGTTTCGGCCGAAGTGGATCAATTGGCCCGGGAGACCGCGGCGGACCTGCGTCGACCGTGGCGCATGCTCTCGCGCAGCGATCGCCGCGCGGCGTGACCGCCACCAGTCCCTTTCGCTCCACGTGCAGTCGATGACTGACCGCTCGCGACCGCGAATTCTACACATCATTACCGGGCTGGGAACCGGTGGTGCGGAAACGAGCCTTGTGCGCGTGCTCGCGCACACCGCACCTGTCGCCACCCACGCAGTGGTATCGCTGACCACGGCGGGCACGCGCGGCGCGGAGTTGGTGGCGCTGGGGATTCCCGTGTATGCGCTGGGTATCGCGCGCGGCGCGATCGCACCGATGACGCTGCGCGTTCTGCGCAGCATCGTACGTGAATTTCAGCCCACTTGCGTCCAAGGCTGGATGTACCACGGCAACCTCGCCGCGTCGCTGCTCGCGCTGACGGGCGCGAAGACCGGTCCGGTGTTGTGGAACGTGCGCCATGCGTTGGACGCATGGCACTCTGAGTCGCGTTCGCTGCGCGTGCTGATCCGGATCAGCAGTCTGCTCTCGCGCCAACCGCGCCGCGTGATTTACAACAGCCACCGGTCGGCGGCGCAGCATGAGCAGCGCGGCTATGTCGCCGCCTCCACCTGTGTCGTGCCGAACGGTGTGAACACCGACCGCTTCCGTCCCGATCGCGAGGCCGGTAGCCGTGTCCGCGTGCAGTTGGGCATCCCGGAGCACGCATTTGTCGTGGGCATGATCGCCCGCGTAGACGCGCTCAAGGACCATGATACGTTTCTGGCGGCCATCGCACAGCATGCGAGCGATGACCGCGCGACGTGGTACCTGCTGGCCGGCTCCGATACGGCGCCCAGCCAACGGGGCGAGCCCGCGCCGTTGGACGCGCGGGTGTCGACGCTCGTTGCGGCGCGTCCGGAACTGTTTCCCAGAATCATTCGGTTGGGTGAACGACGGGACATTCCCGATGTCATCAATGCGTGCGATGTGATGACGCTGACGTCGCGCAGTGAAGGGAGCCCGAACGCGATCGCCGAAGCGATGGCCTGCGGTCTTCCCTGCGTGGTCACAGACGTCGGCGATGCCGCTCGCCTGGTGGGCGACAGTGGCATCGTGGTGGACGTCGGCGACGCCGCAGCCATCGCAGCGGCGTGGCGCTATCTGCAGATCGCCCATGCCGACCGAGCGGTGCGCGGCACACGTGCCCTCAAACGCGCGCGCGAGTACTGCGACGCCACTGTCGAATGCGCGACGTATCGGGCGTTGTGGACGGACACCAACGAATCGTCGATCGCGTCCGGCAATGATGTCGTTCCGCGCGTGCTCATGGTAACTACCGTCAGCACGACCCTTCGGGCCTTCCTCTTGCCGCTCGCCGATCGGTTTCGCGCGCTCGGGTGGCGTGTCGATGCGCTGGCGGCAGGAGCCGATCTCGACGCCTCGATCGCCGCACACTTTGATCGCACACACGGGATCGCGTGGTCCAGGAATCCGCTCAGTTTGCGCAACCTCGCGGCGATGCGCCGGATTCGCGCCGTGGTTGAGGCCGGCGGCTATGATGTCGTTCACGTACACACACCCATCGCCGCGTTTATCACGCGCTTCGCGCTGCGACAACGCACTCGGGGAAAGGTCATCTACACCGTGCACGGCTTTCACGCCCACCCGGGAGGCACGCGGGCGGGCAACGCACTCTTTCGCTGGCTTGAACGACAGGCCGCGGCATGGACCGACTACCTCGTCGTGATGAACACCCACGACGCCGAACTCGCGCGACGCGATGGGCTCGCCAATGCGGGGCACCTGGCGCATCATCCCGGAATCGGTGTCGATGTCGATCGCTACCGCCCGCTCACGGGCGCCGAGCGCCAAGGCGTGCGAGCAGCGTTGGGCATCACGGCCGAACACCCGCTGGTGACGGTGGTCGCCGAGTTCAATCTGAACAAGCGTCAACGCGACGTGATCTCGGCGTTGGCGCGAATGCGAGAGAACGCCACCAGTGCCCTGCCCATCGTACTGTTCATCGGCGATGGGCCCCTGCGCGCCGCCGTTGCGCGGCAGGCGCGCGCGGCAGGCGTGGACGCGAACGTGCGGTTTTTGGGTCAGCGACACGATGTCTCATCTCTGGTGGGTGCCGCCGATGCACTCGTGCTCGCATCGGCGCGCGAGGGGCTTCCGCGCTGCGTGCTCGAGGCCATGGCCATGGGAGTGCCGGCGATCGCGTCGATGGCACGTGGATCGGTGGACCTGCTGAGCGACGAACGGGGATGGCTGTTCCCCGTTGGCGATGTGGCGGCACTGGCCAACGCCATGGAGCACGTGCTCGGCGATCGGGCACGGGCGCTGCTGCGGGCGCGACCCGCTGTTGCCTGGGTTCGCTCCGTAGCGTCCCTGAATGAAGTCCTGTCGCGGCATGAGACGCTGTACGGTGCTGCGGTAGCGCAACAGCAGTTTTACTGCAACCGCAGTGGTGGTACATCAACCGCAGTTGTGGTACATCAAATGCAGTACCCAACCGCAGTGGCAGTACCCAACCGCAGTGGCAGTACCCAACCGAAGTGGCAGTACCCCAACCGCAGTGGCAGTACCCCAACCGCAGTAGCAGTACCCCAACCGCTTTTGCCCATCCGCAGTTATGAAGCGCACCTTTGATGTCCTCGTAACGTTGTGTCTGCTGGTGTTGTTCGCACCGGTCCTCGTGGCCGTGGCCGTTGCGGTGCGCGTCGCACTCGGATCGCCGGTACTGTTCCGGCAACAGCGACCTGGCCTGGGCGGTCGACCATTCACGCTCATCAAGTTCCGCAGCATGCGTGACGAGACGTCTGGCGACGAACGTCCGCTCGATGATGCGTTGCGTCTCACCACATTCGGCCAGTTGCTGCGCGCCACCAGTCTGGACGAACTGCCGGAGCTCTGGAATGTGCTGAAGGGCGACATGTCACTGGTTGGTCCCCGCCCGCTGCTGATGGAGTACTTGCCGCGGTACACGGCGGCGCAACGCGTACGCCACGACGTGCGACCGGGAATCACCGGTTGGGCGCAGGTAAATGGTCGCAATGCCACGTCGTGGGACGAGCGTTTTGCTCACGACGTGTGGTATGTCCGGCACCAGTCGTTCCGGCTCGATCTGCGCATCCTGCTGCGCACCGTGCGCGACGTGTGCGCCGCCAACGGGGTCTCGCAGCCGGGCCACGCTACCATGCCGCGGTACCGCGGCCGATCCGGAGTTGCATGACCGACGCGCTCAACACTCCCATCGTGGTATACGGCGCCGGCGGACACGGACGGGAGACCGCGCTGCTCATCGACGCCATGATCGCGGCCGGCACTCGGTGGCGGCTGCTGGGCTTCCTGGTTGATGACGCCACGTGCCATGGTGCAACCATTGGTGGTCTCACCGTGCTCGGCGACGCGACATTTCTGGCCGCGCACCAGGGCCAGATCCACGTCGCACTGGGCATCGGCAATCCGCAGGCGCGCCGTCGCGTGGTGGAGCGCGTGCGCGCGTTGGCGCGGTCGTTTCCCATTCTCATTCATCCCAGTGTCCCTCGCTTTTCACGGGTCACTATCGGCGAAGGATCGCAGGTGCACGCCGGGACGATCCTCACCACGGACATTCGCATTGGCGCGTTCGCCATCCTCAATCGACACGTCGACGTGAGTCACGATTGTCAGCTCGACGATTGGGCCACGTTGGCACCGGCGGTTACGCTGTCCGGCAACGTGCGCGTGGGTGCCGGTGCGGATCTCGGCGCCCGCGTCACCTGCATTCCTGGTGTTCAGCTCGGCCCATGGAGTGTGATCGGTGCCGGCGCCGTGGTGACGCGCGATATTGCGGCGGGCGTAACTGCGGTCGGAGTGCCGGCACGCCCACAGGCGATGGCGTCCTGATGTCCGATCGCATCTTTCTCTCGCCGCCGCACCTCGGAGACGATGAACTGACACTCGTGACCGAGGCGTTCCGCTCCAATTGGATCGCGCCCACCGGCCCGCACGTCGATGCGTTCGAGAGCGAGCTGGCAGCCTATGTGGACACGCCACACGCCATCGCGCTGAGCTCCGGCACCGCCGCGCTGCATCTTGCCTTGATGGCCTTCGGGATCGGCGAGGGCGACACCGTCTGGGTGAGCACACTCACCTTCGCGGCCAGTGCGTTTCCCATTCGATATGTTGGCGCGACACCGGTTTTCGTGGACAGCGACCACGCCACGTGGAACATGGATCCGGTGTTGTTGGCCGAAGCGCTTGACGACGCGGCGAAACGGGGGTCGCTTCCCCGCGCTGTCATCCTCGTGCATTTGTATGGGCAGTGTGCTGATATTGAACCGATCGCCGACGCCTGTGCGCGCCACGATGTGCTGCTGATTGAGGATGCCGCCGAGGCGCTCGGGTCGAGGTACAAGGGACGTGCGGCGGGCACGTTCGGCGATATCGGGTTCTACTCGTTCAACGGCAACAAGATCATCACGACGTCAGGCGGGGGTATGCTCGTGACCCCTCACGCCGACATCGCGACGCGTGTGCGATTGCTGGCCACGCAGGCCCGCGAGGCCGTGCCGCACTACGAACACACCCGCGTGGGCTACAACTACCGTCTCAGCAACGTCCTTGCCGGTATTGGCCGCGGACAGCTCCGTGTCATCGAAGAACGGGTCGCCGCACGACGAGCGGTTTTTGGCCGGTACGTCGCAGCACTCCGCGACGTGCCCGGGATCTCTTTCATGCCCGAGGCAACGTTCGGTGCGGTGGACAGCCGCGCCAACCGATGGTTGACCGTCGCGATCATCGACCGACAAACGTTCGGTGCCGATGTCGAAACCGTGCGACTGGCACTCGAGCGCGAGAATATCGAAGCGCGGCCGGTATGGAAACCCATGCACCAACAGCCGGTTTTTCGTCGCTGTGATTCTCTCGGCGGCAGCGTCGCCGATGAACTGTTCGCCCAAGGGATTTGCCTGCCCAGTGGTTCGTCACTGTCACCCGACGATCAGGACCGGGTGATTGGCGTGATGCGTAGCACATGTCACGCACTACCTCGCCAAATCGCACGCGCATCCGCGCGTTCTGCCGCGTAGCGACTGCTGACGCACATCATGTGGACGGGTGATCGACGCCCCCCCGGACACCGAGTACCCGCCCACGATGACGCGCGGTCCTACCAGTACAGTCCGACCGTTCGTGTGCCGTTCGCGCCCATCACCAGCGCTGGCCCCGGCAACCGAACATTGTGCATGACCTGCTTGATGCGGACCCACGCCGGATGCGATCCTGGCAGGTGTGCGGCGTCGAGATCGAGACCCAGCACGTAGTTGCTGGGAGCGCCACCGCCGTACGCGCGGCGACCCATCGACACCCGCACAACGGACGGCCAGGCGCGCGACACCGAGGCGGGCAGCAGTTCGTGCACGTTTGCCGACAACCACAACGTCTGGTTGGCGTAATCGGTAAGCGCCGCTGTTGGACCGCGGGTTGATACGAAGGCGCGTGGTGCGACGGAGAATGTCGGGGTCACGTGTCGCAAGGCTGGCACGTACGCCTGGGCCACCGAGTAGCCGGCACCGACCGCGTCAACCGCCAAATCGGTGGGGCTGAATCCGTTGTACCATCCGTCCGAAATCTCTTTCGCCGTGCCAATTGCCAGCGACATCACCGCGCCGCGAAGCGCCGAACGACGGTGTGCCGTGGGCGACACGCAGGTGACGGCGCTCAGGTTGCGCGCCATGCGATAGGATCCCAGCGCGTGCAGATGTGAGCTCGGATCGGCGACAATGGCGGCGTGGTCGATTTCACGCGCTACGTGCCATCCACCCTGTCGCGTCATGTCGCGGTATTCAACACCGGTCACGACGGCGGCAGCTGTGGCCTGCACGACCACGCGAGACGCGTTCACGGAAGCGCCGCAGGTAACGGGAGCCGTGATCGATTGCGCATGCACGGCCAGCGGCGATGTGGCGCCCAGCGCGATTCCTGCCATCACGCGCCATGTCTTTGTCTGACGCACTTGCTGCCGATCGACGGTCGCCATGCATCCTCCGTGTTGGTATGTTCGGAGGTCGGTCGACCTCTCGTCTGGCCAAGAGGAATGGCAATGGCTGTGCCCGCCGGTGTGACATTTCCGTGTGTTTGTGTAATGCTGCAGCGGCGGTGCTACAATATTCACATATCAGGCGGCTTCCGTGATGACTCCGGTGGCGAAAATTGTGACGATGGTGCCAGCAGTGTGACGGTTTCGTAGGATACAAACAACACTCGTGCCTGGCGAGCGCGTCACGTTCCCGTTTGCTGGTATTTGGAAAGCGATGTCTGCGCCGCATCAACTGTGGCGACGATACCGCAGTTCAGCGCTCAGCTCTCGCGGCGAGATCCGTTAACGGCGAAGGCCAGGAAGCCGACCACAAACACCGTGGCGAAACCGAACCATTGGAACGCGTACGATTTGTGGGGCCCTTCGCCGGGTGATGGCGGCGATACCCGTGTGGGCCGAAGCACGTCGCGTGGCGTGGTGTCGCCAAGGGCAAGCAGGACCACGGGCACCAGCGGACGACCCATCATCGCCGTCAGCGAATCGCGATCAAGCAGGCGAATCGCCCGCGGAACCGTAGGCGACCGGACCCTTCCGGGCCGAGTTGGCGGAAACGCGGTCACGAGCGCGTCAATGGTGAGCGTGTCACTTTCGCGGGCGGCGGCCAGATTTACGGTGCGGGCGTCGGCAGAATACAGGAACCCACGCACCACGAGCAGCGCCGTATCGCCCCATCCGGATTCCACGGGTCTGACGGGCGTGAGCAGATATACTCCCGGCGCTCCCGCCTGCGAGCGGGACATCTGCACCAACTCGGCATCGTAGTCGGCGACGCCATGCACGGTAACCCGTCTCCAATGCGTCGCACTCGTATCCTGTCTCCGCAGGGCGCTCACTGACAGCGGTGCGTCGGCACCGCGTTTCAGCACCAATGCGTTCCTGGCACGCCGCTGGTCCAGACGATCGAGCTGCCAGACGCCAAGCCGAACGCACACCGCGGCGGCGATGACGATCGCGATTCCAAACAGCACCACACGTCTGTTCACGCGTCACGTCGTGGTTTGTCGGACTTGGACTTCCTGGTTTTCGACGTCTCCGACTGTGTCTTCTCCGAAATGGTTTTCTCTGGCTTCGCCGGATCCGATTTCGTTTTCTCCGACTTCGTTTTCTCCGACTTCGTTTTCTCCAACTTCGCTTTCTCCGACTTCGCCTTCTTCGACCGCTTCGCCATCTTCTCCTTGGCGCGCTCGACACTCGACTGCGGGGTTGATGACTTCTCCGATGGGGCGCCCTCGACGTTTGGCGATTCGGCCGACCGCACCGCACCCGTTCGGCGCACACCGTTCGAACGGCGGCGCTTCACGGGCAGATCCTCAGCGACGGTCGTGGAAGCGCCCAGTAGCTGGTCGATCGGGAATTCGGTGGATGGCGAGGGCTCCACCGTCACTGCGACGTCGTCGCCTGACCGGGGCATCGACTCAGGGAGCAGCACCACAATTGACAGCGGCGGCAGCGTCACGCGCAGGGACTGGGGGAAACCGTGGTATGACTCGGCGTCGGTGGTGACTTCGTCAGCGATGGCGTAGCCGCTGCCGCCGAATGCCGCCGCATCGCTGTTCAGTGCTACCCGATAGCGACCAGCCGCTGGAGCGCCCAGGCGATAGTGATCACGCGGCACCGGTGTCAGGTTCATCACGACCATGGCATGCCCGGCGCCGTCAAATCGCGCGTACGAGAGCACCGACTGCCCCTTGTCGGCGACATCGATCCACGAGAATCCCGAAGGATCATGATCATGCCGCCACAGACTGGACTGGGCGCGATACAGCGCGCCAGCCGCTGCCATGAACGACTGCAATCCACGGCGCATCGGATCCTCGAGCAGACGCCATTCGAGACTGGCATCATGATTCCATTCGCTCCAGGGCCCCAATTCCGTGCCCATGAAGAATACCGACTTGCCCGGACGCGTGATCGAGTAGCCGATCAGCGTGCGCAGATTGGCCAGGCGCTGCCATTCATCGCCCGGCATCTTGCGCAGCAAGGAGCCCTTCATGTGCACCACTTCATCGTGCGACAGCGGATTCACAAACCGCTCGCTGTACTCGTACATCATCGCGAACGTCAGTTTATCGTGTGCCCCCTTCCGGAAAAACGGATCCACCTTGTAGTAGTCCAGGGTGTCGTGCATCCACCCCATGTTCCACTTGAAGGTGAAGCCCAGTCCGCCCTCGGCGATCGCGTGCGTCACCCGCGGCCAGGTGGTGCTTTCCTCGGCAATCGTCACCACGCCAGGATACAGCGAGTGCACCGTGTGATTGAGTTGTTTGAGAAATGCCACCGCGTCCAGGTTTTCCCGTCCACCCAGTCGATTGCGCAGCCACGCGTCTGCTTCACGCCCGTAATCCAGATACAGCATTGACGCGACGGCGTCGACCCGCAGTCCGTCGAGGTGAAACTCCTCGATCCAGAACAGCGCGTTTGCCAGCAGGAAGTTGCGCACTTCATGGCGCGCATAGTTGAAGATATGCGTGCCCCACTCAGGATGGTCGCCGAGTCTCGGATCTTCGTGCTCGTAGCACGCGGTCCCGTCAAATCGCCGCAAGGCCCAATCGTCCTTTGGGAAATGCGCCGGCACCCAGTCCAGCAGCACGCCAATGCCCGCCTGGTGCAGCGTATCAACAAAGAAACGGAAATCGTCGGGCGAGCCGTGTCGCGACGTGGGCGCAAAGTATCCGCCCACCTGATACCCCCAGGATCCGCCGTACGGATGCTCCAGTACGGGCAGCAGCTCCACGTGGGTGAATCCCAGCTGCGTCACGTAGTTGGCCAGTAGAGGGGCCAGCTCGCGATAGTTCAGGAACCGACCGCCCTCGCCCTGTCGCCATGACCCCAGATGCACTTCATACACCAGCATGGGTTCGGCGAGCGGATGCGCATCAACCCGACGCGCCATCCAGTCGGCATCGGTCCAGCGGTACACCCCGCGCTGTTCGACAATCGAGGCGTTGCCCGGCGACTGCTCCATCTTGAAACCCAACGGATCGGTTTTCACGCGGGTGGCACCACTGCGGGCGCGGATCTCGAACTTGTAGAGCATGCCCGGCGACACGCCAGGCACGAACAACTCGAACACCCCGCTTCCACCCAGCGCGCGCATCACGTGCGCACGCCCGTCCCACCCGTTAAACGTGCCAATCACCGACACGCGTCGCGCCGTGGGCGCCCACACGGCGAACGACGTGCCTTCGACGCCGTCGATGACCCGTGGGTGCGCACCCAGTTTCTCCCACAACCGCAGATGACGTCCCTCCCCGTACAGATGGAGGTCTACGTCGCCAAGTGTTGGCAGAAAGCGGTAGGGATCGTCAAATACGCGCGTTTCCCCATCAATCGACTCGGCCTCGATGCGATAGGACAACGGCAACGACGCGCCGGGAAGAAAACCCACGAAGAACGCATCGTGCAGGCGCTCCATCGGCCATCGCTCGCCTCGCACCAGCACCCAGAGTTGCACGGCGCGCGGCACGCGGGCGCGAATCACGACACCGTCGACTCCGTCCAGCGACAGGGGATGCGCACCCAGCAGGTCGTGTGGCGTACGCAGTTCGCCGCGCAGCAATTGCATGACGGCGTCCCTCGAGCCACTCATCGGTTCCGTCGCGGAGGCGCCGGGTCGCGGCATGCTGCTGTGTGGCACGTGGTGAGAATGGGGCATTGCAGAAAGCTAATGCGACCCTGTGCGCGACATACCGTGAGAGGCCCCTCACCGCTCACGGCTGCCTCAGCGCTTGCGCGACTTGGCAGGCTGCGCACGCGCATCGGCCGCAACGAGAACCTGTTCGGCCAGGTGTGGACCGACCATCGACTCGGACGTCCCAATCCGCAATGTCAGCGGACCATCGAATGGCGCGCGAGCAAGCACCGTCACATCGGTTCCTGGCTGCAGCCCGATCTCCGCCAGATAGCGCAACAGAGCCGGGTCTTTGTCGCTCACCAACAGCATGCGTGCCGCCTCACCGATTGGCAGCTCCGCGAGCGTGCGAAGCCGGGGTTCCTCGACCGTGCCATCGCGCGTGGGAATCGGCGCGCCATGCGGATCGACCACGGGATGTCCAAGCGCAGCGGCCAATCGTTCGATCAGTTCGTCCGACGCCGCGTGCTCAAGGCGCTCCGCTTCATCGTGCACGCGGTCCCAGGGATATCCCAGAACACCCGTCAGGTAGCTTTCGAGGATGCGGTGACGGCGAATGGTGCGCAGCGCCGCTCGTCGGCCCACGGCCGTGAGTTGCACACCGTGGTATGGGACGTGATCCAGATAACCCTGCGCGGCCAGACGGCGAATCATGCCGGTCACCGAGGCCGGCGCAACGTCCAACGCTTCGGCCACCTCGCTGGTCGCGGCGCTGCCTTGTCGCGTTTCCAACTCGTAGATCGCCTTGAGATAATCCTCGACCGGGGCGGTAAGCGTTGGCAGCGGGGTGACGGGTTTACGGGTAACCATAGACTGCCGGGTCAGTGCGCCGGACGGGCGCAGAGCTGGGTCACGACAACGGGCGCGTGGCGCGACGTGGGTCGCGCACCATCAACACCGGCACGACGGTGAGATGCCGTACCTGGTTGGCCGTCTGACCATAAATGACATCCTGCAGCCCCTTGTGCCCGTGGACCGCCATGGCGATCAAATCGCATCCCTCGCGGTCGGCGGCGGCGGCAATCTCGACGGAGGGCTCCCCACCGGCCAACACCGATTCGGTTTCAAATCCCTCCGACCGCAGCGTGGCACAGCGTTGCTCGATGTACTCGCGATCACGCCGCATCTCTTCCGATTCCCGCAGGTGCAACGGACGAAGATTGCGCGCGGCCCAGCCATCAGCCACGTGAATAAGCAGCAGCGACGACCCGCACAGTCGCGCCAACTGGCTGACGTGGGTAAGAATCACGTCGTCGCACGGCGAATGCTCGAGGGGGACCAGAATGCGTTTATACATCAGGCCAGCCAGATCCGCACGGTCTGCCAGAGCAACCACCCATTGAGTGACGCGATCACGATGGCGACCGTATACGCGGCAACCCGCAGTCTCAACGAATTCACGAAGACACCCATCTTTTCGCGGTCGGAGGTGAAGCGAACGAGTGGGAATACGGCGAACGAAAGCTGCAAGGACAGGATGACCTGGCTGAACACCAGCAATTTGGCGGTCCCGCTCTCCCCATAGAAGATGGCGACGAACGCCGCTGGCACAATCGCGATCGACCGGGTGATCAGACGCCGCAGCCAGGGACGAAGACGCAGATTCAGAAAACCTTCCATCACGATCTGGCCTGCCAGCGTCCCCGTAATGGTGCTGTTCTGGCCACTCGCCAGCAACGCCAAGGCGAAAACCGTACTGGCGCCCGCTACACCCAGCAGGGGGGTCAGCAGCCGGTGGGCATCCTGGATTTCCGCGACGTCGGTATTGCCGGTGGTATGGAAGGTGGCCGCCGCGACAATGAGAATCGCCGCATTGATGAACAGCGCGAACGTGAGGGCGATCGTGGAATCGATGAAGGCAAACCGTACGGCCTCGCGCTTCCCTTCCGTGTTCTCGGCGTAGGTGCGGGTCTGCACGATTGAGGAATGCAGATACAGATTGTGCGGCATCACCGTCGCGCCCAGAATGCCGATCGCGATGTACAGCATTTCGGGATTCGTGACAATCTCAAAGGTGGGCACAAACCCGCGCGCGACAGCACCCAGTTCCGGGCGTGTGATAATGAGCTCGAACAGGAAGCACCCGCCAACTACTGCGACCAAGGCAATGACCAACGCCTCCAGCAGACGGAATCCCTTGTTTTGCAGGTAGAGCACCACGAGCACGTCCAACACGGTCAACGCGATGCCCCACGTGAGGGGAATGCCAAACAGCAACTTGAGGGCGATCGCGGTGCCGATCACTTCGGCCAGATCGCACGCCGCGATGGCGATTTCGCACATCACCCATAACGCAAACGACACCCGCTTGGAATAGTGGTCGCGGCACGCCTGGGCCAGATCGCGTCCGGTGACGATGCCCAGCTTGGAGGCCAATCCCTGCAGCAACACGGCCATCAGGTTTGACAGCAGGATGACCGACAGCAAGGTGTAGCCGAAGCGCGAGCCTCCAGCCAGGTCGGTGGCCCAGTTGCCCGGATCCATGTAACCCACGGCCACCAGATATCCCGGGCCGGCGAAGGCGAGCAGCTTCCGGATCCAACTGGTTCCGCTGACGTCGACCGATCGGTACACCTCGGCGAGCGACGGTGCGAGTCGCGCGCGGCGCCAGCCGGGATCAGGTGCCGGCTCCGCGGGGCCGACCTCGGTGGGGGTTTGATCAGAATTCAGCATAGACACACAAGGACTTTAGCCGTAACTAAATAATGGCGCAAGCAGCGGTGAGGAACCGGAGGGGTGAGGAACGGAGATGTGAGCAACTGAAGGTAGTGAGGGTGGAGCGGTGAGGAGCGAGGGTAGAGTCGCTCTGCCCTCACCGCTCACCGCTCTACCCTCACTACCTTCAGTTGCTCACCCACCGGCTCTCACCCCTCTGGCCCTTGTTGTCACGGCATCAGTCCTCATCGAACATCAACAAGAGTTGCCGAACAATCCGTTCCGTAAGTCCCCACACGACGTGACCGTGGACCGCGTAGGCCGGCCGACGCGTGCGCACCCCATTCGCCATGATTTCATGTTCCGTGCGAGCGTTGGTCGCGCGCAGCTGCGACAGCGGTACCCAGAACACGGCGGCGACCTCGCGACTCAGCACGAACGACACGTCCGGCGCGACCAGCGCCACGAAGGGTCGAATAATGATGGGAGGCAGCATCGGCGAACGCGGCGCGAGATCATCCAGCTGACCCAGCATCCGCCCGGCCGTCAGATCCAGCGCCAATTCCTCCAACGTTTCGCGCATGGCCGTCGCCTGCAACGACTGATCGGCCGGCTCCTGCCGACCGCCGGGAAATGCCATGTGGCCGCTCCACGGATCGTGCTTCGCTTCGGCGCGTTTGATGAACAGCAGTTCCGGTTCATCGACCACACGCAGCACGGCGGCGACCGCCGCCCAACGGGCTTCAGGCCACGGCGCAGCGACGATCGGCGTGTACGTGGCCAGACGCGTCGCGAATCGCGCGACCTCGGCGCTGTCGATCAGTCGGCCACCTCGCCGCCCGACGCGACCCAGTCCCGGAACCCACCGGCCATCGACGCGACGTTGGCGTAGCCCATGTCGCTGAGGGTGAGCGCGGCGAGCGCCGACCGATTGCCGCTGGCGCAGTAGAGGATCACGTGCGCGTCCCGACGGACACGGGACTCGATCTCGCGTTCCAGCACGCCGCGGCCAATGTATGCCGACCCCGCCGCGTGACCAAGATTCCATTCGTTCTGCTCGCGAATGTCAATCAGCACGATGGGCTCGCCACGCGCGATGCGATCCTGTGTTTCCCGTGCCGTGACTTCGGTGATTACGGCCTTCGCTTCGGTGATGAGTTGTTGTCCGGTCTTCATGCGACCTTGTCAGGAGTAGGGTGTGAATACACGGCGGCTGGCTGTCTCAGATGGCGTGGCGGTGTACGCGGAGTGTGCGCCCCGTGGCGTCGAGCGACGCGACCGCTCCCAAGGGCAGCGTCCATTGTTCGTCGATGTGTCCCGCCGGAATGCCGAGCAACGCCGGTACGCCGAGTGTGTCCGCACACTCACGGATCACATCGTCAAGCGCCCGTGCGCCATCGTCGGAGTTCGTATCACTGTTGGTGCAGTGACCGAATGCGATGCCCACGCATCCGTCCAGCGTTCCGGATTGTCGCAATTGTGTCAGCATCCGGTCCACCCGATACGTGGCTTCATTGATGTCTTCCAGCACGATGATCGCATCCGAGAAATCTATGGCCCACGGCGTCCCGCACAGGGAGGCCACCACGGCGAGGTTGCCACCGGCCAGTCGGCCCGTGGCCGTTCCATCACGTATCACGGTGGCGTGTGGGGCGTCACCGGCACTGTCCTCACCTCGAATAGTCGCCCGCCTGAGCGACTCCTGCGAAAACCGGGTGAGCGAGCCACGCGCCGTGGGGCCGTGAAAGCTCATGACCCCGGCCCGCTGCCATGCCGCGTGCAGTGCGGTGATGTCGGAGTATCCGATAAGCGCCTTTGGGCGCGCGGCGATCGCGTCGAGATCGAGACCGGGCAGCAGTCGTGCCGCACCGTAGCCCCCGCGAAGACACCAGATGCCATCAATCGACGGGTCGGCGATTGCGGCGGCGAGATCGGCGGCACGCAGCACATCGGCTCCCGCAAAGTACCCATCGCGCGCCATGGCGTGCGGTCCCAAAACCGTTTCCCATCCGAATACGCGGGCGTGAGATTCGGCGCGCACCAACTCCGTCACGTCGCGGAGTGGGCCCGATGGTGAAATCAGTGCGATGCGGGCGCCCACGCGCAGCAGCGGCGGCGCAGTGAGGGGCAGCGATGAATTGAGAGCCATCAGGCAACGTATGTCGTGGATCGTGTCGAATGGAGGGGGCGCGTCTATCGGGCCGCGTTGGTGGTCGGGGCTGCCGTGAGTGACGCAGCGCGGGCCAGGTACGCGTCACGCAGTCGCACACTGATGGGTCCCGGTTCGCCATTCCCGATCACGACATCATCGATACGGACCACCGGCAGCACGAAGCTTGTGGCACTGGTGATGAAGCACTCCTCGGCTTCGCGCGCCTCGTCCAGCGTGAACGCGCGCTCCAGTATGGGTATGCCTTCCCGTGACGCGAGGTCGAGCGTCACCTCACGGGTGATTCCGGCCAGGATCGCGTGAGACAATGGTCGCGTGAGCACCGTGCCGTGTTGCACGATCCACACCGTGCTCGATCCCCCCTCGGTGACTACCCCCCGATCATGCATCAGGGCCTCGTACGCGCCGGCCGCCTTGGCCGCCTGTTTGGCCAGCACCTGCGCCAGCATCGCCGTGCTCTTGATATCACGTCGTGCCCAGCGAATATCCGGCACCACATGCAGCGCGATGCCGCGCGCGTGGACATCCGTACGCAGAGCCTTCTGTCGCGCATAGGCAAAACACGTCGGGACGATCGGGGACGGAAACGCGAAATCCCGTTCCGCGACACCGCGCGTGACCTGCACGTACACCAGTCCTTCGGTAATCGCGTTCTGGTCCACCAGCGACTGCATGAGATCAATCCACGCGATCGCCGATTGCGGCGTCGGCAACGCGATCGCGGCCAATGACCGTTCGAGACGCGCCAGATGGAGATCGGCATCGAGCAAACGGCCGTTGAACACCGCCGCGACCTCATAGATGCCGTCGCCAAACAACAGGCCACGATCAAAAATCGAGATCTGCGCCTGATCTTCGGGCACGAATTGATCGTTCAGCCAGCATATCGCCATGGTTCGCTCGTTGTCACTGGTGAGGTTCTGCCGAACGGTGCGTGCCACACACCATCATCGCGCCGGCCAGTCGCTCCCACTCCGTCACTCGCCCGGGTGAACCGCAAGACGGCACTGGCGGGCAGAAAGATATCGAATGGGCACGCGATGGGTCGCAACGTTTCCGCCCTCCGGGCAATGCGGCGGTGACGATGTTTTGCGCCGACGGCCCTATGCTGGCGTCGTGCTTACTCTCCGTGCTGCCGCAGGCCTGCTCACGCAGGCCGACTCGCTGATCGCGCTGCGCCCAATCGTGCGCCTCATGGGCTTCGTCTCAGTCCGTCACGTCGCACCCGTCTCGCGTCGAGATCTGGGTATCGACGAGTTGGTGACTGATGCTGATCTGGCGCGTGGTGCCGGTCGTTTGCGGTGCCTGAGCGCACAGCTCTCGCCTCACCTGGGATCGACCTCCACGGCCGATGTCCGTGAACTCACCCGTCGGTTGTGTCTGGCCTTGGCGCAGCGCGCACCCAACCGCGACTGGAGTGTGGTCACGCTCGACGCATCCGCGCAGTCCATGGTTATCGGCTCGGTGTTTCCACAGCCCAACGGGCCCCGCATCGCTGCCCTTCGCGTCGATCGCCGGCGCGTGGTCGACTCCGATGCCGACACGCTGCGCTCGCTCGCCGCCATCACTGAGCCCGATCCGTCACTTCGCCACGCGCGATTTGGTGACGTGCTCGGGCGTGGCGCGCTGTCCACACGATTCTACCGCGCCCTCGATGGAACGGTGGGCACACTGGCCGACACGGCAACGGGACCAGGGACACGCGCGGAACGCCGCGAGCTGGCCCTGCTGTGCGCCTCGCGTTGTCTGTTTCTGGCGTTTCTCGAAGCCAAGGGCTGGCTCAATCACGATCGACAGTTCCTGCTGCATCGCACCACCGCGTGTCTCGAGCATGGAGGCAACGTTCACGACCGATTGCTGCGCCCGCTCTTTTTCGGGACGCTGAATACGCCGGTCGCCAATCGTGCCCCGTCCGCGCGGGCATTCGGTGCCGTGCCGTTTCTCAATGGCGGACTGTTTGCGCCCACGGCGCTCGAGCGCCAACGACGCGCCGTGCATTTTTCCGACGATGCGCTGGCCGCACTGCTGGGCGATTTGCTGGATCGCTTCCGCTTTACGGCGCATGAGGATTCCACGCGCTGGTCCGAAGCCGCCATCGATCCGGAAATGCTTGGCCGTTCGTTCGAGTCACTTATGGCTGCTGACGAACGACATCAAAGCGGCACCTACTACACTCCGCCGTCGCTTGTGGAGGCCGTGGTGCACGATGCACTGCATGCGACACTGCCGGACCTGCCAACCGATGTCTTTGCGAATGATGATCGCACGTCGTTGCATCTCACAACGCGAACGCGCGAGGCCCTCCAGCGCCTTCGAATTCTCGATCCAGCCTGTGGGTCGGGCGCCTTCCTGGTGCACGCCCTCGAATGTCTGGCCGGCCTCGAGGCGAGGGCTGGCGATGCGCGTCCCACCCATGTCATTCGGCGCGCTGTACTCACCCGCGGCATCTTCGGTGTCGATCGCAATCCCATGGCCGTGTGGCTCTGTGAACTTCGACTCTGGCTCTCCATTGTTATTGAGTGCCCCGAAACGCGCATTGGCCAGATCCCCCCGCTGCCGAATCTCGATCATCACATTCGTATTGGCGACACGCTGGCCGGGGGCGACTTTCGCTATGCACCGCCCTCCGCGCGGCGATTGACCACACTGCGCGACCGGTACACGCGTGCCAGCGGGGCACGCAAGCGCACCTTGGCCGATGCCCTTGATCGCGAGGAACGGCTACGCGCGGTGACGGAATGCCGTCGCATACTGGACAGTGTACGTCGCGAACGCAGCGCGCTGCTGGAACTGCTCCGCGCCCGTGATCTCTTTGGAGCACGACGCGTGCGCACCCGACAGGACTCGCTACAACTCGAGCAGTTGCGAACGCGCGCCCGCGAACTCGCAGCGCAACAGCGGCGACTGGAATTGGGAGGCGCCCTCCCCTTTCGATTCGCTGCCCACTTCGCTGACGTGGCCGAAGCCGGCGGATTTCCGCTCGTGATCGGCAATCCGCCGTGGGTGCGACCGCATGCACTGCCGCAGGTCGAGCGTATTCGATTGCGCCGCGAGTTCAGTTCCATGCGACACGCGGCCTGGCGAGTTGGCGCGATGCGTGCAGGTGCGGGCACGGGGTTTGCCGCCCAAGCCGACCTCGCCACCGCCTTTGTTGAACGAAGTGTTCAACTGCTCGCGCCGGGCGGCATAGTTGCCCTGTTGGTTCCGGCGAAGTTGTGGCGTGCCCTCGCCGGAGGCGGCATTCGTTCATGGCTGAGCGAGCACGTCGATGTGCGCGCCATTCGCGACTGGAGTGAATCGCCCGCGCTCTTCGACGCGGCAGTCTATCCCTCATTGGTTGTCGCCGAACGACGCGTCGACGTCGCTCCGTCCTGTCGTCCCATCCACGTTACGGTCGCACATCGCACCGACGCGTCCTCGTTCACCGTCGATCCGCGTGCGCTGTCACTGGGCGGCGATCCCGGCGCACCGTGGCTGCTCCTGCCGGCGCCGGTCCGC